>NZ_JAHBDP010000046.1:0-1733 GCF_019956495.1 Pseudomonas sp. BF-B-26
GCGATGTAACATTCAGCATTGATGTTGACTGTTACATCGCTTTCGCGAGCAAGCCCGCTCCCACATTAGTTTTGGGTTGTCTGAAAAACTGCATTCCTTCATTGAGAACTCCATGTCCCAACCCATCGGCCAACCCGCCTTCGTGCTCCACTCCCGCGCTTACCGCGAGAACAGCGCGCTGGTGGATTTCCTCACGCCGCAAGGCCGGCTACGGGCGGTGTTGCGCAGTGCGCGGGGCAAGGCCGGGACGTTGGCGCGGCCGTTCGTGCCGCTGGAAGTGGAGTTCCGTGGCCGTGGTGAGCTGAAGAATGTCGGGCGCATGGAAAGCGCTGGCGTCTCAACTTGGCTCAATGGTGAGGCGCTGTTCAGCGGTCTCTACCTCAATGAGCTGTTGATTCGGCTGTTGCCCTCCGAAGACCCGCATCCGGCTGTGTTTGACCACTACGCCGCGACCCTGCTTGCGCTTGCCGAAGGCCGTCCGCTGGAGCCTTTGTTGCGATCCTTCGAATGGCGGCTGCTGGATGACTTGGGTTACGGCTTCGCTCTGACTACTGACATCCATGGCGAGCCCATCGCGCCGGACGGTCTCTACCGTCTGCAAGTGGACGCGGGGCTCGAGCGGGTCTACCTGCTGCAACCCGGTCTGTTCAACGGCACCGAACTGTTGGCCATGGCCGATGCAGATTGGTCTGCCCCTGGCGCGCTATCGGCAGCCAAGCGATTGATGCGCCAGGCACTGGCGGTTCATCTGGGCGGTCGTCCCTTGGTAAGTCGCGAGTTGTTTCGCAAGCCGTAGGGTCTGTTGATGCTTGGCAGCGCCCGGCGCGGCCGCTGCCAAACATCAACAGACCCTATCTCCCCGTGTATGCTGTGCACCGAACTTTCCCTTCTTCAGGAGCGCTTCCGTGACCACCAGCAATCGCATTCTTCTTGGCGTGAACATCGACCACGTTGCCACCCTGCGTCAGGCCCGGGGCACTCGCTATCCGGATCCGGTCAAGGCTGCACTGGACGCGGAAGAGGCGGGCGCTGACGGCATAACCGTGCACCTGCGCGAAGACCGTCGGCACATTCAGGAGCGCGACGTGTTGCTGCTCAAGGATGTGCTGCAAACCCGCATGAACTTCGAAATGGGCGTGACCGAAGAGATGATGGCGTTTGCCGAACGCATTCGTCCGGCGCACATTTGCCTGGTACCGGAAACCCGTCAAGAGCTGACGACCGAAGGTGGTCTGGACGTGGCGGGGCAGGAAGCACGGATTAAAGCCGCGGTGGATCGCCTGTCAAAGATCGGCTGTGAAGTGTCGCTGTTCATTGATGCTGACGAGCGGCAGATCGAAGCATCCCGTCGTGTTGGTGCGCCGGCTATTGAGCTGCATACCGGCCGTTACGCCGATGCCGAGACGCCGACCGATGTGGCTGAAGAGCTCAAGCGTGTGGCGGATGGCGTGGCATTTGGTCTGGCTCAAGGTTTGATCGTCAACGCTGGCCACGGTCTGCACTATCACAACGTTGAAGCTGTAGCGGCGATCAAAGGCATCAACGAACTGAACATCGGTCACGCGCTGGTGGCTCATGCGTTGTTCGTCGGGTTCAAGTCGGCGGTATCGGAGATGAAAGCACTGATTCTGGCCGCCGCAAAAGCCTAAAGCCAAACACAAATTCAATTGTGGGAGCGGGCTTGCTCGCGAAAGCGGTGTATCAGTCAAAGTTGATGTCGACTGACACACCGC
>NZ_JAHBDP010000047.1:0-1655 GCF_019956495.1 Pseudomonas sp. BF-B-26
GCGACTTTCGGGTGGGCGACCATCGCGCTTTCAATCTCGGCGGTGCCCATGCGGTGGCCGGAGACGTTGAGCACGTCATCCACGCGACCGGTAATCCAGTAGTAACCGTCTTCGTCACGACGCGCACCGTCACCGGTGAAGTACATGCCGCGGAACGTCTTGAAGTAGGTATCGACGAAGCGGTCATGGTCGCCGTACAGCGTGCGCGCCTGACCTGGCCACGAATCGAGAATCACCAGGTTGCCCTCGGCCACGCCCTCGATGATGTTGCCCAGGTTATCCACCAAGGCCGGCACCACACCGAAGAACGGACGCGCCGCAGAACCCGGCTTGAGCGCGTGCGCACCCGGCAGCGGGCTCATCATGTTGCCGCCGGTTTCGGTCTGCCACCAGGTGTCGACGATCGGGCAACGGGACTGGCCGACGTTCTTGTAGTACCAGTCCCACGCTTCCGGGTTGATCGGCTCACCGACCGAACCCAACAGACGCAGGCTGCTGCCATCAGCGCCTTCCACAGCGGCCTTGCCCGACGCCATCATCGCGCGGATCGCCGTCGGCGCGGTGTAGAGGATGTTGACCTTATGCTTGTCGACGATTTTCGCCACCCGGGTAATGTCCGGGTAGTTCGGCACACCTTCGAACAGCAGCGTGGTCGCGCCATTGGCCAGCGGGCCGTAGACGATGTAACTGTGGCCGGTGACCCAACCGACGTCGGCGGTGCACCAGTAGACTTCGCCCGGACGGTAGTCGAACACGCGCTCGTGGGTCATCGCCGCGTACAACAGATAGCCGGCGGTGGTGTGCTGCACGCCCTTCGGCTTGCCAGTGGAACCGGAGGTATAAAGGATGAACAGCGCTTCTTCAGCACCCATCTCTTTCGGCGCGCAGACACTGCCCGCCACTTTCATCAGGTCTTCGTACCAGATGTCGCGATGCTGGTTCCACTTGATGTTGCCACCGGTGCGCTTGCACACGATGACTTTCTGAATGCTGCTGGTTTCCGGGTTGGTCAGCGCATCGTCGACGTTGGTCTTGAGCGAGATCTTCTTACCGGCACGAACGCCTTCATCAGCCGTGATCACCACTTTGGATTTGCAGTCGATAATCCGGCCAGCCAGGGCTTCCGGCGAAAAACCACCGAACACCACCGAGTGAATCGCGCCGATCCGGGCACACGCCAGCATGGCGACCACGGCTTCGGGGATCATCGGCATATAGATAGTCACCACGTCGCCGCGGTGCACATCCTGGCCACGCAAGGCGTTGGCGAATTTGCAGACTTGTTCGTGCAGCTCGCGGTAGGTGATGTTGCGGCTTTCGGCAGGGTCATCCCCTTCCCAAATAATCGCGATCTGATCGCCGCGCTCGGCCAGATGACGGTCGAGGCAGTTGTAGGAAACGTTCAGGGTGCCGTCGGCGAACCATTTGATGTCGACATGGTGATCGTCGAAAGAAGTCTGTTTCACCGTGGTGAAAGGCTTGATCCAGTCGAGGCGCTTGGCTTGCTCGCGCCAGAAGCCGTCCGGGTTAACGACCGACTGCTGGTACATGGCCTTGTAGGTCGCCTCGTCAGTCAGCGTGTTGGCCAAAACCTCGGGACGAACGGGATACAGAGAAGCCGCACTCATCTTTGTTACCTCGGTGGAATAGTTGTT
>NZ_JAHBDP010000048.1:0-1530 GCF_019956495.1 Pseudomonas sp. BF-B-26
CGGGCGTAACGGATGACTACCGAACAGGGAGCAAGCAATGTTCAACCCAGCTAACGAAACCCACTTCAGCCTGACCGTTGAAGACTACGTCGGCGACCTGCAAGTGCTGTCGTTCACCGGCACCGAAGGCATCAGCCAGCCGTATCGCTTCGACCTGGAACTGGTCAGCGAAAACCCCGATCTGGACCTGGAAAAGCTCCTGCACAAACAGGCATTCCTCGCGCTCGATCCACAAGGTTCCGGCATCCACGGCCAGATCTACCGCGTCGCCCAAGGCGATGCCGGCAAACGCCTGACCCGCTACAAAATCTCCCTGGTGCCGCACCTGCAATACCTGCACCACCGCACCAACCAGCGCATCTACCAACAGATGTCCGCACCGAAAATCATCGCGCTGATCCTCGACGAGCACGGCATCAAGGGCAACGCCTACCGCTTCCAGCTCAGCCAGCCCTGCCCGGACCGCGACTACTGCGTGCAGTACGACGAAACCGACCTGCACTTCGTCCAACGCCTGTGCGAAGAAGAAGGCATTCACTACCACTTCCAGCACAGCTCCAAAGGTCATCTGTTGGTATTCGGCGACGACCAGACCGTGTTCCCGAAACTCGGCCAGCCCACGGCGTATGTGCAAGGCAGCGGCATGGTCGCCGACGAACCGGTGATCAAAGGCTTCAAACTGCGCCTGGAAACCCGCACCGGCCGCGTCACCCGCCGCGACTACGACTTCGAAAAACCACGCCTGCAACTCGAGTCCGCCTACAAACCCGAGGCGCAAAGCGACGCGCCGGACCTCGAAGACTACGACTACCCCGGCCGCTTCATCGACCGCGCACGCGGCAAATTCCTCAGCCAACGCGCCCTCGAACGCCACCGCGCCGACTACCGCCAGGCCGAAGGCAAAAGCGATCAGACCACCCTGGTCAGCGGCCACTTCCTGGAAATGTCCGACCACCCGCGCACCGAGTGGAACGACCTCTGGCTGCTCACCGAAATCTTCCACGAAGGCAAACAACCGCAAGTCCTCGAAGAGTCGGTGACCAGCGACACCACCGACAAAAAGGACGACTTCCACCAGGGCTACCGCAACCGCTTCCTCGCCACCCCGTGGGACGTGTTCTACCGCCCGGCGCTGGAACACCCGAAACCCCGCGTCCTCGGCAGCCAGACCGCCATGGTCACCGGCCCCAAAGGCGAAGAAATCCACTGCGACCAATACGGCCGCATCAAAGTGCAATTCCACTGGGACCGCGAAGGACTGGCTGACGACAAAACCAGCTGCTGGATGCGCGTCTCCTCCAGTTGGGCCGGCGATCGCTACGGCGCCATCGCCATCCCGCGCATCGGCATGGAAGTGCTGGTGACCTTCCTCGAAGGCGATCCCGATCAGCCGCTGGTGACTGGGTGCCTGTATCACAAGGAAAATCAGGTTCCGTACGACCTGCCGGCGAACAAAACCCGCACCGTATTCAAAACCCTCAGCTCCCCGGGGGGCGGTGGGTTTAATGAATTGCGGATTGAAGACAAGAA
>NZ_JAHBDP010000049.1:0-1428 GCF_019956495.1 Pseudomonas sp. BF-B-26
GCCAGCCCTTTCAAGGTGTTTTCTTTTTATGGGCCTTAAGCACGCGAGCCGTCGACACATGAGCATTTGCAGCCCTGCCCTCCAGCCATTCCTTGGACTTGGCGATTTTGGGACCTCGTATGCTTTTGGCCACCTGTTTGGGTTTGATGTTTCTGGCCAGCGCCAACAGGCGCTGCGCCAGAGTCGCTGAGGTCGATTGAAGTAACAGATAATCGGGGGGCAACGCGATTTGCATGCCCTCATACCCACTGCGCACTTGCACGGCCAAGTGAAAAATCGATGCCTCCCATGCCTCTGGCTGCGTCTCGCGATGAGCCTGCTCCACACTGCGCTTGAGAACCGCCAAGACGTTGTAGGCCAGCACCGCCGAAGCAAAGCCCAGCAAGGCCGCCCGCGGAGAGCCGAGGCTTTCGATTTCACTGTCCAGTACCGACTCGAGACGCTGGAACATCCCTTCGATACTCCAGCGGCGACGGTACAAATCGGCGATCTGCTCGGCGCTGATGGTGTCGGGCAAGTTGCTCCAGAACCACATCACCGAGTCGCCTGATTCGGTAGCTGTTTGCAGGTTCAGTTCAACTCGGCGCCAGCGGTGGCCGCCGTTGAGTTCGATGGTTTGTTCGCGCACTGTTCCGGCTTCGACGGGCACCGGTTCTTGCCAGTCGCTTTCCTGAATCAGCCGTGGATGTTTGCTGGGCTGGCGAATAATGAACGAAGCGCTCGCTTCCTCGCAGGCCTGCATCACGGGCAGCGTGCAATAAAGCCGATCCGCCATCCACAGCTGCCCCTCACGGGCGCGGGCCAACAACGGCAGCACGCCGACGCGCTCACTCGCGTAGGCATCCTCGCAAGGCTGCAAGTCGACGATCTGATCCAGGTCAGGATCGTAGACCACCACGGAAAACCCTGGCCGAGCCGCACCTCGTTCACGCCGCAAAGCCCCCAGACGTTTTTCGGTAGAAGGCAAGTGGTTGCCGTCAACAACGCGCAGTTGCCAGCCGGGCAAAACGGCTGAATAGCCCAACTCTTCTATCGTCGGAGCCAAGCGCTCTGCGCTACCGGTGACCAAGGCCCGCAGCAGCGCAGGTTCTGTGCGACTGACCTTGTCATACAGCGCCGCCAAGGTCACCGGCAGATGCTCCATCTGGCGGGCAGCCGCATGCAAGGAAGGCCGTAAGCCCAATGAAACAAGGGACATCAGCTCAACGATGGTCGAAAACAAAAGCTCCCGTGGGTACTGGCGTTGACGTTGTTCCTCGAACACCTGATCGACCCATGCGGCAGGAACAGCCTGCTCCAGTATCAACTTGGTCATGACACTGGCCGGCGTCTTTTGCTCAAACCGCGCTAGAACTTCTGCCCACATCGTTTTCGTCACCCTGACTGGAATTTTGGGAGAGTTTAAACGAAGACCTTGAAAGGGCTGGC
>NZ_JAHBDP010000050.1:0-1402 GCF_019956495.1 Pseudomonas sp. BF-B-26
GGATCAGGGCGGGAAGATTGTTATTGCAGGCACACCGCAGAAAGTGGCTAAAAGCAAAAAGAGCCGGACGGCGCCGTTTTTGGCCAGAGTTCTTGGCTCGGCTTGAATTCGTGGTGTTCTTGCGGTCCTCATCGCGGGCAAGCCCGCTCCCACATGATTTGTGAACGACTCGGTTCCTGTGGGGGCGGGCTTGCCCGCGATGAGGACCGCAAAGGACTCGACAAGGTTATTTGTCTGGGTGAGCAGCCTGGAGCTTTTTCGCCATTTGCAGATGCTTCTCCAGCGTCGGCAGCATTTTTTGCGCGAAACCTTTGAGCTCCGTGGCGCCTTTGCTTCTGTCGTCCGTCATGGTGTTGGCTTCTTTCTTGAACAGCGAAAGGGTGTCTTCATGGGCCTTCACCTGATTGTTGGCGTAGGCCGCATCGAAAGATTCATCGCGCAAGTCGAGGATTTTCTCTTTCGCTTGTTTGACCAGCGTCGTGCTGTCCGGCACCTTGATGTCATGCTTTTTCGCCAGCGCCGCCAGTTCATCGTTGGCCTTGGAATGGTCGGTGATCATCATGTTGGCGAATGCCTTGATGTCCGCCGATGAGCTTTTTTCCAGGGCCAATCGGCTCGTTTCGACTTCCGCGATACCGCCCGCGGCCGCGCTGTCGACGAAGTCTTTGGAAGTGGCAGCGAGCGCCGTGCCCATGCTGGTGCTCAAGGCAACAGCCAAACTGAGGTGGCGCAGGGTAAATCCGTCCATTGGTTATTCTCCACACAGGTTTTCATGGGCGATCGAGTGATCGTTAACGTGTGGAGGCCGACGAGCGGGCAAAGGTTTTATTGCGTTTGCGGCAGAGCGACGAACGGGCACCGCTGGTCTGATAGGCGGTCGACAGAACCAGCTAACCGAGGCCATTCTGGTACTTGGTGAACGCCATTGATCGCGTTTGCCTCCGATCAACAAACGGAGGTGTTCCATGCCGGTGCCACACAACCTTTATCATGATCTCAATCAATCAAAGGAAGACATCCAGCAAAAACGCACCAAGGATCCGTTACTGGATTCACTGATCAACAAGTATTCTCAGGTGGACGCCGAGGTCGTAAAGGCTGAATCCGCCCAATCGGATGCGCCCAGCGATGACGCATTGAAGAAACTCAAGGAGAAGCGCGTGCAGGTTAAGCAAAAGATCGTTGATCGGCTCCAGATGCCGTCCTGACGCGTTCTGTCTGGTCACCGACGATCGGTGATTGAAAAATTGGAACGGTGATAAATACCGGCACCTCGAATGTTCAGAGTCCGAATTGACGGCTCCATGCGAGGTGCCCCATGAATCCAAAATTCCCCAGCGAAGAGCAGGGCGGCTACGATCCCATCCCATCCCGACCCATCCCGAACCCCTGAGTCCAGGAC
>NZ_JAHBDP010000051.1:0-1198 GCF_019956495.1 Pseudomonas sp. BF-B-26
TCGCGAGCAGGCTCGCTTGTATGGTAGGACTTGAAGGGAGGAGGAGGGACAAGGCTCGATTCCGACTGTTGACGCAGTACAGACCGTGGGAGATTTCGCCCCTCCTCCTTTCACCCAAGCGCCGATAAAGAATGCATCTGGCTAGACCGACGATAGGAACAAGCCTGCGCCCCTGGGTGAGCCCTTCAAGTGCTCAAACCTTATCTCGGAGGAAATCCTGTGGCAATGCCGGTCGCTCTATCAAAACCGATCGTAGGTGTGGATGTCGCCAAGAATGAACTGGTGATTTATCAGGCTGATGGGGATTTGCTTGAAGAGATTCCCAACACCAAAACATCCATCAAGCAGTGGCTGAAGGCATTGTCGGGGACGGTGGCGATTGCCATTGAGGCGACCAACATTTACCACCTGGACTTCGCTGATCTGGCCTATGAGGCCGGTTGCACGATTTACATGGTGGGAGGCTATGAACTCAAACATTATCGCGAAGGCGTGAAGATCCGCGCCAAAACCGACGCACTGGATGCCAAGCTGCTGGCTCGTTACCTGAAGAACGAAGCCGAGGAGTTGCGTCCTTGGACCCCGCCCTCACCGCTGTACCGCCAGCTCCTGAGCCTTTTCCGCCGTCGCGCAGCCTTGGTCCAGGCCAGGGTCGGCCTGGTGCAGAGCTGGTCGAATGAGCCGCTGCTCAAGGCGGCTTTTGCCGAGCAAGTGAAGTCCATGCAGCAGCTTGAGACGCTGATCGAAAAGACGATCAACGATCAGCTCAAAGAAGCCGGTTTGCTCGGTCAATTGAAGCGCTGCCTGAAAGTTGAGGGTATTGGATTTTTGACTGGGGCCCGCTTGATAACGGCATTTCAGCGAGGAGATTTTAGAAACGCGGATGCCTTTATCGCCTTCCTGGGCATGGATTTACGGGTGGCGAAATCAGGGCAGAAGGACGCTCGCCGCAGTTTGACCAAGCGCGGCGACCCCGAGGCCCGCCGACTTCTGCACAATGCAGCGATGTCGGCTAGCCGTACGAAAGCCTGGAAAGGGTATTACGAAGAACAAAGAGCGCGGGGGTTCAGCACCACTCAGGCGCTGGTGATGCTGGCTCGCAAGCTTGCTCGGGTGGTATTCGCCTTGCTGAAAGGGCAAAGCGAATATCAGCCAAAAGCCAGTTGAGGGCTTTCCCTCAACCATAGAATCTCCCACA
>NZ_JAHBDP010000053.1:0-110807 GCF_019956495.1 Pseudomonas sp. BF-B-26
CGATGGCGCTCTTGAGGACGCCATCGCCGGCAAGCCGTGCTCCTACAGAAAGCGATTTATGCGCTGTGCGAAATTATCGATAAGGAACATCCGTGAAAGCCAGATCCGATGAGTTGCAGATTTTCGTCTGCGTGATTGAATGCGGGTCGATTTCCGCTGCGGCCGAACAGGTCGGGCAAACGCCTTCAGCGGTCAGCCGTACGCTGTCGCGGCTGGAGGCGAAACTCGATACCACGCTGATCAACCGCACCACGCGGCGCATGGACCTGACCGAAGAGGGCAAGTATTTCTTCGAGCACGCCAAGCTGATTCTCGATCAGATGGACGAGCTGGAAGAGCGCCTGACCTCACGTCAGCAAACCCCGTCCGGGCGTCTGCGGATCAATGCCGCATCGCCGTTCATGCTGCACGCCATCGTGCCGTACATCGACGAGTTCCGCCGGCTCTATCCGGACATCCAGCTGGAACTCAACAGCAACGATTTGATCATCGATTTGCTCGAGCAAAGCACCGACATCGCCATCCGCATCGGCACGCTCGCCGACTCGACGCTGCATGCCCGCTCCCTGGGATGCAGTCCGCTGCACATCGTCGCCAGCCCGGCGTATCTTGAAAAACATGGAGTACCGGCTGAAGTGGCGGACTTGTCCGGGCACACGCTGCTGGGCTTTACCCACAACGAAGGCCTCAACCAATGGCCGCTGCGTTACGTGCATGGCGATCGCTGGCCGATTCAGGCGTCGATCAGCGCCTCCAGCGGCGAGACGATCAGGCACTTGGCGCTGGAAGGCCAAGGCATTGCCTGCCTGTCGCACTTCATGACGATTGATGACATCCGCGCCGGACGTTTGCAGGTGCTGCTGGCGGATTTCAACAGCGGTTATCGTCAGCCGATCAATGCCGTGTACTACCGCAACTCGCAACTTGCCCTACGGATTCAATGCTTCCTGGACTTCATCCAAGGCAAATTGGCGGCTTATGCGAACGCGGATTTCAAGGGCTGATTCGTGACCCCTGCGCAAGAGTGAATTGGGCAACGCTGTCTGTTTCCACAGGCATCGGTCCTCAATACTGGCTGCATCACTTATTAACGCAGGGAGTCTCTCCATGAACGTATTCGTAACCGGCGCTGCAGGTTTTATCGGCGGCTCCATCGCCACGGGGCTGGTCCGCGCCGGCTACAAGGTCACCGGTCTGGTGCGCAACGCCGAGCAAGCCAATGAACTGAGCGCTCTGGGTATCACCCCGGTGCTCGGCACGCTTGACGACAGCGCCCTGCTGGCCGAACAGGCCCGCGCTGCCGATGCCGTGATCAACGCCGCCAGCAGCGACCATCGCGGCGCGGTAGAAGCGTTGCTCGATGCACTTCGCGGTTCCAACAAAGTGTTCCTGCACACCAGCGGCTCGAGCATTGTCGGCGATGCGTCGGGCGGCAAATCCAGCGATGTTATCTATTTCGAAGACAACCTGCCGGCACCGACCGTCGACAAGGCTGCGCGCGTGGCCATCGACAACCTGATCCTGGCCGCAGCAAAGGACGGGGTGAACTCGGCAGTCATCTGCAACACCCTGATCTACGGCCACAGCCTGGGCGTGAATCGCGACAGCGTGCAGTTGCCGCGTTTGCTGAAACAGGCGCGTAAAACTGGCGTGGTCCGGCATGTCGGTACCGGCCAGAACATCTGGTCCAACGTGCACATCGAAGACGTGGTTTCCCTGTACCTGCTGGCGCTGACCAAAAACGTACCGGGCACCTTCTACTTCGTCGAAAGCGGTGAAGCATCGTTCATCGACATGACCACTGCGATTGCCCAAGCGCTGAGTCTGGGTGAGCCACAAGACTGGCCGCTGAAAGAGGCCGAAGCCGAGTGGGGTTATGAAATGGCCAACTATGGCCTGGGCTCCAACAGCCGGGTTCGCGGTAAAAAGGCGCGGGAGTTGCTGGGCTGGGCGCCGAAGCGGGCATCGGTGATTGAATGGATTCGTGACGAGATGGTTTGAGTTCGCTCTAGACCGCGTCGCAGCTTTCGCGAGCAAGCCCGCTCCCACATTCGACCGTATTTCTTCAGGAGAACTCGGTTAAATGTGGGAGCGGGCTTGCCCGCGAAAGCGTTTTCAGCAGCCCAACAACTGGCCGGGCCGCCCTCAATTCCGTAACATCCGCCCCCTCTTTTCCCGCCTGTATTTAGATCAGACATGAAACCCAAACATCTGCGCGCCGATGTCCTGGCCGGGCTCACCACGTCTTTCGCTCTTCTGCCCGAATGCATCGCCTTCGCGCTGGTTGCACACCTCAATCCATTGATGGGGCTTTACGGCGCTTTCATCATTTGCACCTTGACCGCGCTCTTCGGCGGGCGACCGGGCATGGTGTCCGGTGCTGCCGGATCAATGGCCGTGGTGATCGTCGCGCTGGTGGTGCAGCACGGTGTGCAGTATTTGCTGGCTACCGTGTTGCTGGGTGGGTTGATCATGCTGGCGTTCGGGCTGCTGAGGCTTGGCAAGTTGGTGCGCATGGTGCCGCACCCGGTGATGCTCGGCTTCGTCAACGGCCTGGCGATCATCATTGCCCTGGCGCAGCTGGAACACTTCAAGAGCGGTGACGTCTGGCTCAGCGGCACGCCGCTGTACCTGATGGCGGGGCTGGTTGCCGTGACGATGGCCATCGTCTACGTGCTGCCGCGCCTGACGCGCGCCGTACCGCCGGCGCTGGTGGCGATTCTGGGTGTCGGGCTGGCGGTTTATCTGCTCGGTCTGCCAACCCGCACCTTGGGTGACATGGCGCACATTGCCGGCGGCTTGCCGACCTTTGCGCTGCCAGACATCCCTTGGAGCCTGGAAACCCTGCGCATCATCGCTCCCTACGCGATATTGATGGCGTTGGTCGGTCTGCTGGAAACCTTGCTGACCCTGAACCTCACCGACGAGATCACCGAGAGCCGTGGCTACCCGGATCGCGAGTGTGTGGCGCTGGGCGCGGCCAACATGGTTTCCGGTGTGTTTGGCGGCATGGGCGGTTGCGCCATGATCGGGCAGACAGTGATCAACCTCAGTTCCGGCGGTCGCGGTCGGCTATCCGGTGTGGTGGCCGGGGTGATGATTTTGCTGTTCATCCTCTTCCTTTCGCCGCTGATCGAGCGCATCCCGCTGGCCGCATTGGTCGGGGTGATGTTCGTGGTGTCGCAGCAGACCTTCGCCTGGGCCTCGCTTCGGGTGTTGAACAAAGTGCCGGTGAATGACGTGTTGGTGATCATCGCGGTAACGGTCATTACGGTGTTCACCGATCTGGCCACTGCGGTCCTCTGCGGGATCATCATTGCGGCGCTGAACTTTGCCTGGCAGCAGGCCCGCGAGCTCTATGCCGACAGTCATCTTGAAGTGGACGGCAGCAAGCTCTACCACCTGCATGGCACGCTGTTTTTCGCCTCGACCACGCCTTTTCTCAACCAGTTCGACCCCGCCAACGACCCACCCGTAGTGACGATCGATTGTCGCCATCTGAGCTTCGTCGACTACTCGGCGATAGCTGCGCTAAAAACGCTGCGTGAACGCTACGCCAAGGCCGGCAAGCACCTGCGCGTGCTGCACTTGTCCGAACGCTGCAAGAAGCTGCTCAAGCGCGCTCGCGTGAATCACGACTAACACCAATCCCGGCAGGTGTGATGAAAATCCACCTGCCTGATTTTCATAACCTACGACCGCCCATACCTCTGCGCGACAACCCTTATCTCTCTACGAAAATTACTTTCACCTCGTTTGAAAATCACCCATCGAAATGTTTTATGAGTTTCACAACCCATTCGACGTGACCCTTTCGAGGAGTACCGCATGACACCGTCCTTCGGCTATTGGCTGCTGGTTTACGCCGCCATCGCCATCATCGCGCTGATCGTTCTGATCGCCCGTTACCGACTCAATCCGTTCATTGTCATCACCCTGGTGTCCATCGGCCTGGCGCTGCTGGCCGGGATGCCGCCGTCGGGCGTGGTGGGGGCGTATGAGGCGGGTGTCGGCAAGACGCTGGGCCATATCGCACTGGTGGTCGCGCTGGGCACGATGCTTGGCAAAATGATGGCCGAGTCCGGCGGTGCCGAGCAGATGGCGCGAACGTTGATCGACCGCTTCGGTGAGAAAAATGCGCACTGGGCGATGGTCTGCATCGCTTTCCTTGTCGGACTGCCGCTGTTCTTCGAAGTCGGTTTTGTACTGCTGGTGCCGATCGCATTTACCGTGGCGCGGCGCGTGGGCGTGTCGATTCTGATGGTCGGTTTGCCGATGGTCGCCGGGCTCTCGGTGGTCCACGCGCTGGTGCCGCCACACCCGGCGGCGATGCTGGCAGTGCAGGCTTATCAGGCCTCGGTGGGGCAGACCTTGCTCTACGCGATCCTGATCGGGATACCGACCGCGATCATCGCCGGCCCCCTCTACGCCAAGTTCATCGTGCCGCGCATTCAACTGCCGGAAGATAACCCGCTGGAACGTCAGTTCCTTGAGCGTGAACCGCGTGACAGCCTGCCGGGTTTCGGCATCACCATGGCGACCATTCTGCTGCCGGTGGTGCTGATGCTGATCGGCGGCTGGGCCAATCTGATTTCCACGCCGGGCAGCGGTTTCAATCAGTTTCTATTGTTCATCGGCAATTCGGTGATCGCCTTGCTGCTGGCGACCTTGCTGAGCTTCTGGACACTTGGCCTGGCCCAGGGCTTCAACCGCGAATCTATTCTGAAATTCACCAACGAATGCCTGGCACCGACCGCCAGCATCACTTTGTTGGTGGGCGCGGGCGGTGGCTTGAACCGGATTCTGGTGGACGCTGGAGTCACCGACCAGATTGTTAGCCTGGCCCACGAATTTCACCTGTCGCCGCTGTTGATGGGCTGGCTGTTCGCTGCATTGATGCGCATCGCCACCGGTTCTGCCACGGTGGCCATGACCACCGCGTCGGGCATCGTCGCGCCGGTGGCCATTGGTCTGGGTTATCCCCATCCAGAGCTGTTGGTGCTGGCGACAGGCGCGGGGTCGGTTATCTTTTCCCACGTCAACGACGGCGGTTTCTGGTTGATCAAGGAATACTTCAACATGACCGTCGCCCAGACCTTCAAGACCTGGACGGTGCTCGAGACCATTATCTCGGTTGTCGCCTTCGGTCTGACCGTTGGCCTTTCTTACCTGCTTTAGCCGGAGCCGCCCGCCATGGACATCCTCTACCAGATCCGCGCCCGTCAGGATTCCTTCAGCGCGGGCGAAGGACGCATCGCTCGGCTGATGCTCGACGACGTAGGATTTGCTTCCGCCGCCAGTCTCGATGAACTGGCGTTGCGAGCGGAAGTCAGCACCGCCACGCTCTCGCGTTTTGCTCGCACCGTCGGCTGCCGCGACTTGCGCGATCTGCGGCTGCAACTAGCCCAGGCCAGCGGCGTCGGCAGTCGCTTTTTGGACCCGGCGGGTACGCCCGAGCAGTCGGCGTTCTATGGGCAAATTGTTGGCGATATCGAATCGACCCTGCGCCAGCATCTGTCGGCCTTCGACGAATCACGTTTCGCCGACGCGGTGAAATTGCTGGGCAAGGCGCGGATGATTCACGCCTTCGGCATGGGCGGTTGCTCGACCTTGTGCAGTGATGAATTGCAAGTGCGGCTGGTGCGATTCGGCTACCCGATTGCGGTGTGCCACGACCCGGTGATGATGCGCGTCACCGCCGCCAGCCTCGATGCCGAACGCGCCGTCATTGCCTGCTCGCTGACTGGCATCACCCCCGAACTGCTCGAGGCTGTCGAGCTGGCGCGCAGCTACGGCGCACGAATTCTCGCCATTACCCGGGCCGACTCGCCGCTGGCGCTATTGGCTGATGTGCTGCTGCCGCTGCAAGGTGTCGAAACCTCGTTCATCTATAAACCCACGGCTGCGCGCTACGGCATGTTGCTGGCCATCGACGTGCTCGCCACCGAGCTGGCGCTGGCCAATCCTGAAGACAATCAAGAGCGTCTGCGGCGGATCAAACTCGCCCTCGACGATTACCGCGGCGGCGACGATCATTTGCCGCTGGGAGACTGACATGATGTACGACACGCTGATCCGCAACGCCCTGATTATCGACGGCAGCAACGCGCCCGGTTATCCCGCCGACGTGGCGATTCTGAACGGCCGCATCGAGCGTATCGGCGACTTGCACGATGCCCGCGCCACCGAAGAAATCGACGCCGCCGGCCGCGTGTTGGCGCCAGGTTTCATCGACGTGCACACCCACGACGACACCGTGGTGATCCGCCAGCCGCAGATGCTGCCCAAGCTCAGCCAGGGCGTGACCACGGTGATTGTCGGCAACTGCGGGATCAGCGCTTCGCCGGTGAGTTTGCGCGGCGATCCGCCCGACCCGATGAACCTGCTCGGCACCGCCGCGGCGTTTGTTTATCCCAGGTTCAGCGACTACCGCGCAGCCGTCGAAGCGGCGCACACCACGCTGAACGTGGCCGCACTTGTCGGTCACACGGCGCTGCGCAGCAACCACCTCGACGATCTGTTTCGCACCGCCACGCCGGACGAAATCAGCGCGATGCGCGAGCAACTGCGCGACAGTCTTGAGGCCGGTGCGTTGGGCCTGTCCACGGGGCTTGCCTATGCCAACGCGTTTTCGGCTTCCACCGACGAAGTCATGCAACTGACTGAAGAGCTGACGGCCTTCGGCGCGGTCTACACCACCCATTTGCGCAGCGAATTCGAGCCGGTGCTGGAGGCCATGGATGAGGCGTTCCAGATCGGCCGTCATGCCAAAACACCGGTGATCATTTCCCACCTCAAATG
Source organism: Pseudomonas sp. BF-B-26 (assembly GCF_019956495.1). Taxonomy (NCBI): domain Bacteria; kingdom Pseudomonadati; phylum Pseudomonadota; class Gammaproteobacteria; order Pseudomonadales; family Pseudomonadaceae; genus Pseudomonas; species Pseudomonas sp. BF-B-26. The sequence continues at coordinate 6,802 of NZ_JAHBDP010000053.1, forward strand.
TGCCGGCGCCGGTAACTGGGGGCGCAGTCCCCAACTGTTGGCGGCCCTTGAACAGGCGGCGAAAACCCACCCGGTAGGCTGTGACTGTTATCCCTACGCGGCGAGTTCATCGACGCTGGACCTCAAGCAAGTCACCGACGCTCATCGCATCACCATCACTTGGTCAACGCCGCACCCTGAAGTGGGTGGCCGTGACCTGATCGACATCGCTGCCGAGTGGGGGGTGCCGCTGCTGGATGCCGCTCGACGCCTGCAACCGGCCGGCGCGGTGTATTACGGAATGGACGAAGCGGACGTACGAAGAATCCTCGCGCATCCGCTGTCGATGGTCGGCTCTGACGGATTGCCGGAAGACCCGTTTCCGCATCCCCGCTTGTGGGGCGCATTCCCACGTGTACTCGGACATTTCAGTCGCGACGTGGGGCTGTTTGCGCTGCACACCGCCGTGCACAAAATGACCGGGTTGTCGGCAGCGCGATTTGGCTTGAAGGAACGTGGCGAAATCCGTGAAGGACATTGGGCTGATCTGGTGTTGTTCAATCCTGTGACGATTCGCGATGTGGCGGATTTCAATGATCCGCAACGGGCGGCGGAAGGTATCGATGGGGTTTGGGTCAACGGTGTCTTGAGCTACAGCGAAGGCCAGGCAAACGGCAGAAGGGAAGGGCGGTTTCTGGCACGGCAAGGGGACTTGCGTGAGGGATTCCGGTAACCATTCCGAGCGCTGCGTCACAGTGATGGCATATTGAGACTAAAGAAAGCCATTACCAAGCCGAAGCGCTGACATCTCGCCCAGCTACACTCTGGGCCTTATCAGTCTGGGAGCAACTCCATGAGCTTCGGTAAAACCACCCCGATCCTGCGGATTTTCGATGAAATCAAGACCGTGGAGTTCTACGTCGACTTCCTGGGATTCAAGATCGACTGGCAGCATCGTTTCGAGCCCGACTTTCCGTTGTACCTGCAAGTCTCCCGCGGTGAGTGTGTGCTGCATCTATCCGAACACCATGGCGACAGCACACCGGGCTCTGCGTTGCGGATCGAGACCGATGAGCTGGAGGCCTTTCAGCAACAATTGCTGGCCAAGGAATATAAATTCGCATACCCACAAATCCAGGCGATGCCGTGGGGCAGCCAGGACATGACGATCAGCGATCCGTTCGGCAATCGGTTGGTGTTTACCAATGCGATTTGTGTGTAAGGCGGATTGATCGTTCCCACGCTCTGCGTGGGAATGCAGCCCGGGACGCTCCGCGTCCCAAGAGCGGACGCAGAGCGTCCATTGAGGCATTCCCACGCGGGAGCGTGGGAACGATCAGGTGTGATTACACCCGGAAGTGGCTCACCATCTGCTGCAACTGACTGCCCAAGCGCGCCAGTTCAACACTGGACGCTGCCGTTTCGTCGCTGGCGGCGGCGGTCTGTTCGGATACGTCGCGCACGTTGATGATGCTGCGGCTGATCTCTTCGGCCACGGCGCTTTGCTGCTCGGCGGCGGCAGCGATCTGCTGGTTCATCGACTGGATGTTGGACACCGTGCGGGTGATGTTTTCCAGTGACACGCCAGCCTTGCGAGTCAGCGCGACGCTGCTGTCGGTCAGGGCGCGGCTGTTGTTCATCACCGCCGACACTTGTTGCGTGCCGTTCTGCAGACCGGCCACCAGGCCTTCGATTTCTTCGGTGGATTTCTGCGTGCGCTGAGCCAGGCCACGGACTTCGTCGGCCACCACGGCAAAACCACGACCGGCTTCACCGGCACGTGCCGCTTCGATGGCGGCGTTGAGCGCCAGCAGGTTGGTCTGTTCGGCCACGGCCTTGATCACGTCCATGACGCTGCCGATCTTGTCGCTTTCCTGTTGCAGCACGCTCATGGCTTCGGTGGAGCGCGCCACTTCGGTGGCCAAGCGTTCGATCTGGGCGATGGCTTCGTTCACCACTTTATCGCCTTCACGGGCTTCGCCGTCAGCAGCGGCGGCCGCCTGGGAGGCTTGTTCGGCGTTGCGCGCGACTTCCTGCACGGTGGCCGTCATCTCGTGCATGGCGGTGGCCACTTGATCGGTCTCGATCTTCTGGCTGTTGACCCCGGCGCTGGTTTGCTCGGTCACGGCGGACAGCTCTTCGGCAGCGCTGGCGATCTGGGTGACGCCGTCGCGGATGCCGCTGATCAAGTCGCGCAGGGTTACGCCCATGCGAGCGATGCCTTGTTGCAACACGCCGAGTTCGTCGCGGCGAGTCACTTTGACGTCCTGGGACAGGTCGCCGCTGGCGATACGTTCAACCACGGCCAACGTGTCGCGCAGCGGGCCGGTAATCTGACGGGTGATGATCACGGCAGCAATGATGCCCACCAGCAACGCCAGCAAGGTGCTGATCAGTTGCAGGGTGCGAGCCTGGGCGCTTTCGATGTCACGGCGGTCGAGCTGGATCTGATACAGCTGATCACTCAGGGTCACGATAGCGGCGCCCTGGTCGGTCATTTCTTTGCGCGCCTGCACCGCATCGCTGTTCGCCGCTTTATAAGCCTGCAAGGCGCTGCGGTAGTTGGTCAGTGCGGTTTCCAGCTGACGCAGGGCGTCTTGCTGAGTGTCGGCGAAATGCACGTTGAGGGGTTTCAGGCTGGCGATGGCCACGTCCAGTTGGCCGACGGCTTTTTGCTCGGTCTCGGCGTTGGTGGTCGCGGTGTAGCCGCGCACTTCGTAGCGGGCCAGCAAGAAGGCTTCGTTGGCCGCCGTGATGGCCTGGAATTGTTCGAAGCGTTGGTCGCTCAGCGGCATTTGCTGCACGTTGGTGTTGATGGCGTTGATCAGCGTGTTCGCGGTCTCGGCATTGGCGCCCATGGTGTCGCGCGCGCTGTTACCGGTGCGGTACGCGCTGCGCATTTTGTTCAGGGACGTCTTGTAGGCGTCGATGACGGCGCCTTGCTCTTTGAGCAGCTTGAGGTTTTCCGGGCTCTTGAATTTCACCAGCAGCGCTTGTTGCTGAGCGGAGAACGCCTCGAGTGTGGTCTGGACATTCTGTGCGGCAGTTTCATCGCCGTTGGTCAGCATGTATTGCAGGCGTACCACACGCAGCTTGGTCAGGCCGGCATTGAGCTGGGTGATGTCGCTCATCCAGTTGCTGCGGTCAATCAGTCCGCCCAGGCTTGTCCAGCCGGTCAGGGCGAGGACGCAGGTCAGGGCCAGGACCAGGCCGAACCCCAGGCCCAGCTTCATGTTCACGCTGATATTGCCGAACCAGCTATTCATCAAAAGTCCTCCAGGAACGTTGTGCTTCTAGATCGTCGGTTGGCTGGAAGATTGTTGTTTTTGGTAGCCAGCAAGGTGTGTAGCAGGACTGTATCGGCAGCAATTACGAGAGCTGAATGGTTTTTGCGGGACCGATGTGTAACAAGGCTTTTGCAGGTCTTAAGCTTTTTTTCACATGCGTTTCACCGACTGCCGACGCCAGCCTCTTTACTCTCGCCGCACCGAAGAAAGTGATGCGTGCCTGAGAGGCGGTTTGATGTGGTATTGAGACTGAATCTGTTCGGGATAAAACGCTCGATTGATCTGAGCCGTTTTGCCCGCTATCGCAATGCGGCTGTCGTGCTCGCCTCGGCGCTGCTGGTGATTCCGCTGACGGTGTGGCTGTTGCAGCCGGCCGCTGTACCGGACCTGGCCCATGGCAATGTGACCGGCGCCCGGGCGTTGGCGGCCGATTGGGCCAAGGGCAACGTAATCGTGCTGGTGCGTCACGTTGAACGCTGCGATCATTCCAGCGCTGCCTGCCTGAGCGGTAACGATGGCATTACCGCTCGCTCTCGCAGCGTCGCGGTGGGTGTGGGTGAGCAGTTCGAACAACTGGGGCTGAACAAGGCCGACATTTACAACAGCCCCATGTTGCGTACAGCGCAGACCGCTGGTTACATGTTCAACAAGGTCGGGGTTGGTGAAGAATGGTTGATCAATTGCAAGGGCACCATGCTGCGGGACGCTCTGGCGCACAAGGTGGCCGGGCGAAACCTGATTCTGGTGACCCACAGCGAATGCATGTCGCAACTTGAGAAAGACCTCAAGTTGCCGGCGTCTACGCTGGGCTATGGCGCTTCTTTGTTTATCTCGGCCGAAACGCCTCTGGCACCCCGCATGCTCGGTTTCATCGAAGCCTCGGACTGGCGCTCGATGACTGCCGAATGAATTCACTTTCTGGATCAGGACACACGATGTTGACTTCTTCCCGTTACCGCTTTTATTGGGTGAACTTTGGCATTCCGCTGGCCTGTGCGGTCGTGGTTTTCCTGATGTTCGACCTGACCAAAATCGACATCGCTTTCAATGATCTTTTTTATGACCCGGTCACGCAGACGTTTCCGCTGGATCATATCCAACTGTTCGAAAAGATCACCCATAAATGGGCGCGGATCATCCCGAACTGGACCGGTGAAATAGCGATCATCGGCGCTTTGCTGTCGTTTCTCTGGCCGCGTCTGAAGGCCGAAAAGCATTCGAAAATCATCGCATTCCTGGAAAAAATCAAAGTCGCGCCGGTGCTTCGGTTCGCCACCAAGCACCGCCGGGACTTCCTCTATGTGGTGCTCGCGTTCTCCATCAGCACTGGGGTGATCCACTACCTCAAGGGCCACACCAGCGTGTACTGCCCGGTCGAAACGACCCAGTACGCGGGGAAAATCGAGCATAAGGAGTGGTATCAGAATTTCGATCTGCTGAAAGTCGCCGGCAAGGGGCGTTGCTGGCCGGGCGGGCACGCCTCGGGCGGTTTCACCATGCTCGCGCTGTACTTTGTGGCGCGCCGCTACCGCTGGCGCTATTCCAAAGCGGTGATGTACGGCTCGCTGCTGCTCGGTTTCGTCTACGGCACGACGCGGGTTGTGCAGGGCTGGCACTACATGTCCCACACCTTTTGGGCCGGGATCTTTGTATGGCTGGCGTGTTTGCTGACAGCGCTGGCGTTCTACGGGCGGGCGCGGCTGGAGCAGCCGGTGCTGCAAGCGCATGAGCGGTCTGAAAGCGTTGCACAGACGCAAACGGTTAGCTGATTCAAAAGACTTGAACAACAAAACCCGCCAGTCCTGAAGAGGGTGGCGGGTTTTTGTTATCCGTCTTGTGGGGCGGTGTTCGGGAGATTGCCTTTGCAGCAGGCTCGCTCTTACAGAAATACAACGGGCTAAAAAAGGTATACGGGGTGAATTCTTAACAAAGTGTGAACAACTGGTGTGATCTATTAATAGCAACCCTTGCTATCCCTTAACGCCTGGCTGGCCATGCCAAGTGAGCCCTTGATTGAAACGCCCTCCAATTCCATCGCCGGCTGCAAAACGTTTTGTGCCCGGAAAAGCTGTTCGCAAGTTAAGCATCGTCGCGGTCATCCTACTGATTGGCGCCACGATGGTCGGGTACTGGATGTTTATACCTCCGGCGCCATTTGTTCCGTTGAGTGGCCTGGATCCTTCTGCCGTGTCGATGATTGCCTTGGGCGACCAGGGCAGTGGTGATCTGCAACAGTGGCGGGTGGGGCAGGCCATGGAGAGAGTCGCGGACAGAGACGGGCGGCTGGACATGGTCGTGTTGTTGGGCGACAACTTCTATGGCAAACCGCTGACCAGTACCCACGACCTTGGCTGGCAAATGAAATTCGAGCGCGTCTATTGGGGCCAGTGGCTGAGTCATGTGCCGTTTTACGCCGTACTGGGCAATCACGATTACCCCAAGTCGCAAAAGGTCGAGCTCGAATATGGCCGGCGGCGCAAGGGCTCGGGTCGCTGGCAGATGTCGAGCAACTTCTATGTCAAGGATTTCGGCAGCGTCGATGGGCGCCCGTTGGTGCGAATGGTGTTCCTCGACACCTCGGCGCCACGGGAATCCTTTCAGCGTCAGATCGACATGCTTGACCAAGCCTTCCAGCAACCGGGACCGGCACCTGTATGGCGCATTGCGGCGGCCCATCACCCGGTCCGCAATCATGGCCAGCATGGTGAGGACGGTGAACTGGTCAACCTGTTGTTGCCCGCGCTGGAACGCAACAAGGTCGACGTGTTCCTCGCCGGGCACGACCACAATCAGCAACTGCTGCTTCGCGCCGCCGAGCCAGCCTGGGTGGTTTCCGGGGCCGGGGGCCAGAAACTCTACGCCCTTGGCGCCGGAGGGCAGGACAGCTCGTTTGCCACTGCACACGCCGGTTTTGCCAAACTTGATTTGAATCCCGGTCAATTGCGGCTGGCCTACTATGACGATCGAGGCAACCTGGAAACCGGTTATCGTTGGGACCGGGATTGTCAGTGGATGGCCAAAGGCTGTCTGTTGCCCGACGTTGCGCAAAAGGTGGTCGTGCAATAACACGATGAGCGCTTAGCGGAACCCGGTACTCGGCGCCGGGTTGATCAACGCCGTCAACACATGATCCTGCCAGCGCCCGGCGATACTTAAGTAGGCCTTGGCATAGCCCTCACGTTCAAATCCCAGGCGCTCCAGCAGCCGCGCACTGCGTTCATTGCCAGGGATGTAATTGGCCATGATCCGGTGCAGCTTCTGCTCATCGAACATGTAGCCGATTCCCGCTTCCAGTGCTTCCTGCATCAAGCCTTGGCCCTGATGAGATTCGTCGATGTGGTAACCGAGATAGCAGGCCTGAAACGCCCCGCGAGTGATGCCGCTGAAGTTGCAGGCGCCGATCATCTGGCCGTTGTCCGGATCCAGCAACGCGAAATGCACCGCCAGGCCGGCCTGGAAAGCGCTGGCTTGCACCTCAAGGCGCGGGCGGATGCGTTCCGGGCTGTGGTAATCGACGGGGCGAATCGGCGACCACCGGGCGAGATGCCTCAAGTTACGCCGGTAGAAGTCGCTTTCCAGCGCAGCCTGATCGGGGTCGAGCACTGCCAGTATCAAGCGTTTGCAGGGCAGGGATAGCAGCGGCATAGGGCGCTCCGGTTCACGGGGATCGTCGCGCAAGCATTGCGTGGTCAGCGGGGAAACACAACAAAACAGCAGGCAAAAAAAAGCCCGCGGGAGGGCGGGCAAACCGTAGTTTCTTGAATGAGCGAGCGCAATGTACCCGTTGGTGGAAGGTCGTGGGGTGAAGAAAAATTCATGTCGATGAGTGCCCGCCGTTTCACTCCCTGAGACACGCCTACGGCAAATGATCCGCCGCAAAGTCCGCTTCCGAGCGCGCCCGCAAACGGCCCTTGCGGCAGGCCTGCTGGAATCGTTCGAAGTCGCGCTCATTCTGTGCGGTGTAGCTTTGCGCATACTTGAACAGCGCGTCGGCCAGCGCATCGCTTTTGCCGATGTAGCCGCTGATGTGTGCGGCGTTTCCCGACGATTTGGCGTGGGCGCGGGCCAACGCGCGACCACAAACGCGTCCGTAGGCGGCGAAGGTTTCGGCGTCGAACGTCTCGAGTTCAGCCGAGACTTTCATATCGCGCAACTGGCGCACATAGAAGTGTCGACCGCTGGGGCCGGTGGTCCAGCCGAGGAACAGGTCACTGGCCGATTGCATCAACCGTTGGCCATCGACCACGCGCTGACCGTTATGCCGCACCCGCGATTTTGTCTTCACATAATCGGCAAGCACCGAACGACGCGCCTCCTTGAACTGTAAGAACAGCGGGAACTCCTGATCATCGGTCAGCAGGGCCACCAGGCATCGAGTCCCGACGCTGCCCACACCGACCACTTTGAACGCCATGTCCTGAGCGTGAAAACGCGATAACAGCTCGCGGCGGTCGGCTTGCAGCGTGCCGGGATAGTCGCGCATGAATGCGTCGTAAAGTGGGCGCCAGTCCGACAGGCGCAGCCAGTCGTCGTCGGCATCCAGCAGCGTGGTGTTTTCGTGTAAATGGAAAATTTCCGGCAGGTCATCGCGAATGATCAGACGGCCCTGTGCGTCACGGTCACTGATTTTTGGCAGCAGTTCAGCATGGGTACGCCGTTCAGCTTTCTCGATGGCGCGCTCTACATGCTCCAGTGTTGCTTTGCTCGCCTGCTGCCGCAAATCGCGGTAACTGATGGACTCGTACCAGGTTTCCATAGCGCTTTGTTCGGCGCATTCGAGCATGGTCTGCTGGTAGGCGCCGACCACCTGGCGGCAGACCGTTTCTTCGACCGTGTCGCCATGGCGCAGGTCGCGCGCTGCCACCACAAAACTGGCCACCAGCCGTTTCAAGTCCCACTCCCAAGGGCCGGGATGGGCTTCGTCGAAATCGTTGACGCTGAACAGCAGATTGCGTTCTGGCGTTGCAAAACCGCCGAAGTTCATCAGGTGACTGTCGCCGCAGATGGGCGATACCAGCCCCATGTTGGATGTTGCGGCCAAGTCGTGGGCTTGCAACAGCGCGTTGCCGCGATAGAAGGTGAACGGCGAGACCAGCATGCGGCCGTAGCGCAACTCGACCAGCGATTTAATGCGGCCTTCACTGGACGTTTTGATCAGCGGCAGCGGGTCGCGATCTATTTTCCCCATGGCCGCCTGCGAACTGCGGGAGCAGTTCTTGCGAGCATCCTTGCCTTGCTTCAAACGGTCGTTGAGGTTGGTCATGTGGGCTCGTTTGATGAGTGTTTTCGTACGTGTGAGAGATGAGTGTAGAAGGGCTTCGGGTCTTCATACGAAGTGTAAGCAATGAGCTCGCCCGGCATCCCACGCCCCGGTGACCTGATGAACACGTAAATCTCTGGGGAGCCATTGCGATCAAGGTCGGCGACCTCGGCTCGGACGATGGTGCCGGTGAGGGGGCGTACGATCTTTGAGTGATCGATTTTCAGACCTTGGGGTGCAATGCGTAGAGTACGATTTCCATCGACCGACTCGCTCGTCACGTGAAAGCCAATGCCCTGCAATTCAAGTGTCTGGTCGAACGGCTGGTTGCTGTCCGTCGCATCACCCGAGTTCAGGCTTAATGAAAGGCTGTAGTTGGCCACCTCATTGCGCCGAGCGGCGTTGCGCATCAGGTATACCTGAACCGTGTATTCGCCATCGGCGGGCAATAGTCCCAGAAAGTGATTGCCCATGATCGATCCGTTAAACAACGCGTAGTCCGCACCTTTTGCGGTGATGTTGAAGTAGGTGGAGGTGTTGGAAGACTTGAAGTCCACGGTCATCATTTGACCGGCCTTGGCGTTTAGACGGTACTGCGCGGTGAGCGGGCCTTTGATGGAACGGGCGAACTTGACGGTGTCGGAGCCCTTGTTGAAGGTGACCTGCTCGACATGAGGAGCGATCTCGGTGGCGGCGTGTACAGGCACAGAAACCATGGCGACCAGGACGGCTGCGATCCATACGTTCATGTTGATCTTCCTGAGTGAGTGGTTGCAGGTAAACCCGCAGCATAGGTTCCGTTGTGTTGTATCGCCGACTAATATGTTGATTACAGCTCACTCGATTTTAGCGTGTGCTTGAAATGATGCTTCCAAAGCCTGACACCCAACTCTCCAGTCCGATCCAGCGATGACCCCATCGTCAGATCCGTGATCAGCGTCGGCTGCAACCCCGCATCAAACAACGAAAACCCCGCCGCCAGGCAGCAAGTCTCGGTCTGAAGACCGCAGACGAGTACGCGATCCACCTTCAGGCTTTTCAAATACTCGATGGTTTCCTGCGAAGGCGCGTAGCCGTGCTTGATAAAGATACGGTCGGCCTGAATCAGGCTGTCATCGTCTGGAGCGGGGTGCCAGCCGAGTTGTTTTTGGAACGGGGTTTTGGATTCGTCGTGGCGCTCGACCGTGGCGACGCTGGGCAGGGTACCGATGAGTGTTTGGATACCTTCGATGAGCCATTGAGGTGGGGCGAAGCTGGGCTGGACGTCGATGATAAGGAGGGCTTGGCGCATGGGCGTCTCCGTGGGAGGTCGCGACGACGATGGTGGCATTGGTCGCGAGGTTGTTTTGGGGGGGCTTGCGAGCCTTATCGCGAGCAGGCCTGCTTTTGCCGGGGATGGTGAGGCTGCCTGCAAAAATGACCAAACCCCAGATGCAACAAAACCCGCACTTGGCGGGTTTTGTTTTGCTTCGTATTTGGTGGGCCGGGGTAATCTGAAACAAGTCGGTATCTATCTGTTTTTTTTGGTTAATAATCTATTGGTCAACTTGCTTGGAATACCAGTTGGAACGCTACGTGGTCTGGATTCCGATGGACGGTGCTTTTTGAGCTCTGCCCCCAAAAACGAATCGGGATCGAATCTATCAAGCAAATGGTCGCCCTGTTGATTGTGGCCTCTGCGCGTACGATGTCCCCACTCGCAGGTACAGGGCTCCTAGCAAACGATACCGTCAATGATTGCTGTGTTGACTAAGCCGACTCTCGAAGTATTGCGCAGTCTCTTTGTCGGTGCAGTACAGGTAGCAACCCTTCATCCCGCGTGTCATCAGGGTTCGGTATGTATTTTTGATGATCAGGTCTGTTTCTTTTTTCGCCAGGGTAGGTTGCTCTTTCATCATTTTTTTCCAGCCGCGAATCGATTTATCGTGCTTGTCGCGCTCATCCGGGGATGTCACTACTTTGCCGTCACGGACGACTAGGTCTGGCCCGATGATCACTCCGATGTAGTCGACTTCCAAACCTTGGCAGGTATGAATACAGCCAACCTGCTCAATGGAGTTCTCAGCGATGATCCATAGGCTGCCATCCTGATCCAGGTTCCATTGGCGTTTGTAGTCACCAATGACGATATCAGCAGCGGTGGAGTCTTTCTTGCTCAGCCAAGGCCAGCAATAGCCCGCGACCACACGAGCTTTGTTTCCGTGGTTTTTCTCGTTGATTGCTTCATGCATCGCCTGAGGTGAGTCGAACACCTTAAACTCGTACTCTTGAGTCTCAAGCGTCGGATTTGCCGTCGAGCGAATGCCTAGCGTGTCATCCAGCCATGCTAGGTAACCGTCAGAACCACTGCAGCGAAACTGCGAAGAAAGCACGTGTTCTTCAACCACAGCACCCTTGGCTTTTGCAAAGGCGCGTATCGCCTGCTTGCTGCCGATATCGCTCAAGGTTACACGCTGGTCTTCATCAATGAAGAAAATTGAGCATTTCGCTGAATCAATCAGCTCCTTGATCTGGTTTTCCCCAAGGTTTCCATAAAGCCCGCTTTTCTCATTCAGCCGGTGAGCTTCGTCCACGATAAGCGCATCGAATGTGTTGGGCTCAGTGTCGATGAATGCCCCAGAGCCTGAAAAGAAATTCGAGAAATGACTGCGCTTGATGGTGCCAACCAGTTTGCTCTCGTAGACCTTACGCGGGGCTGCGTTCTTGGAGACGTATTTGCTCATCAGCTTCAATTCGGTGAGCCTCACCAGCAGATTGATAGCCAGAACGGTCTTCCCGGTGCCCGGTCCACCTTCAATGATCATCACCTTGGGGGCTTGGTCCGAGGCCTCGCTTGCCGCCGCCAGCGCCGACTCAAAAATTGCTTTCTGATCGTCAATCAATACGAACTCGGGTTTGCCTTTCATCAACCCACCGAGGGCTTCGGCTAGCGCCTTGGACGGGCGAATTTTTCCTTCGGACAGCTCGTAAAGAACCTCTTTGTTGTCGCCATGACTTATATGCTTTTTCAGAAAGCTTCTGAGTTTACTGAGCTCTTCCGGGCCTTTCAGAAACAGCGGAGCCTTGCTGATGTGGGGCTCGTAGTGAGCTGAATCTATAACGCCGTCGCTGACGTAGTTATGGAGGTAGGCACACGGACGGATTTCGATGCTTTTGTCATACACCGCCTCGTTGAAGCCTTCCAGCAGCGCTGCATATGACCATACCTGATAGGACGGGTGAATGGTCTCAATGAGGCCGCCACCCAACGCCGTTTTGACGATGGCATCCTTGGTTGTGGCGTTGGCCTTACTCCATTGCTTCAACTCGATCAGTACGGCTTTTTTTGCCTGGTTTTCGTCGCGACCGGTGAGTAGAAAGTCGATTCGCTTCGACGACTGCGGAATGTGCAATTCAATGGCCAAGCCTGCGTTGCTTGGCAGGCCCTCATCTCTAAGGACCTTGGCCATGTACGTCAGGGATCCTTGCCACGACCTGATTTCCGAGGTGCCAACGTTCTTGCCGGTAGCTTCCTTGTAATGCCTGAGGATCACCTCCTCGATGTCATCGTTATCGTTGTCTTTAAGAAATTGCTGTTTGGTCGCAGCGTAAACGATCACGGGTTGTCCTTAGATTCGGGGTGGTCAAAGTCGGTCGTACTTTTTGCTGTTGCTTTTGGCTTTATCCACGGGGTACTTCTGGCCATTCGAGGCGAGTTTCCGTGTCACCGCCTCGTTGAGGTCAATGCCGAGTACGCTGCTCAGGCGAACCAGGTACATCAATACGTCCGCCAATTCGTCCTTAACGGCTTGGCCGATTTCGGGATCTGTTGCGGCGGAGATCGAATCGGCATCGCTCATCCATTGGAAAATCTCGCACAGCTCTCCTACCTCGCCAGTGAGAGCCAGGATGAGATTTTTGGGGGAGTGGAACTGCTGCCAGTCGCGATCATCTGCGAACCGCTGAAGGGATGCGGCAAGCTTCACTACGTCAACCAGTGGCGCGGATGAGCTGTCTGAGTCACTCACGGAGTTGTCTCTTGGTCATCGGTGGAAGAAATGTGTAGGAAATCCGGCCTTGGATTGTAAGAGTTTTTGCTGCTTTCGCAGATTTTTTTGTGTTTTTTCTCTCATGTTGGCTGCCGGCCGGATTGCTGCCGGTGTTCGCTATCTGCATTGAGCGTGGCAGCCATTCGTGCTTGCAAGATAGGTGGGCGATCCAATTATGGTGATCGACAGCAAACGACCCAAAACTATGATTGGTAGAGGGCCGCTTTCAACCCAGGCTGTGTGAAAACCCCAACCAGAAATTGAAGAGCGCGCTTGTGCGTGAAATCTGAAATTGCTCGGCTGGTTTGTGAGATCGGATTTTGGATAGAAGCGCGGTTTTCAGCCCTATTTTTGGTAGTCGCTACGCTCACAAACGTTTTCACACAGCCTGACCCCAAAGCTGCCATCACGAATTCAGGGTCTAAACTGCCACGTAGACAACTCAAGCCTAACGCGGCAGCATAGCTTTCGAACTTTCGTTTATTCTATGTATTCTAGTCGGAAGCTCCGACAATTCGGGACTTACCTAGAAATAGGTTGCCATCTACCAAGTAAGGTCTTAGCTTTTTAAGCCTGCGATAGTAAGCAAGTAAAACGCGCAATTGATGTAGGGCGTCGACATTCAGATAATCAAAGCTACTTCGATAATCATCCCACTTCATCAAGTTAAAGAAGAAGTCTACAAACTCTTTCAGGCGGGTCAGGATTTCAGGGGCGAGAGTGGCCGACATTGCCCTTTCGTCATCAAATCCGGATATTTTGTTATCTTTGAAATATCGGTAAACGGTCGAATAATACTGCTCCAACGCCACGAAAGAAGTTTCATCAAAAATCTGATGGGCGGATGTTTCAATCCTGCGAGCAAGATCAGACAACAAGTTGAGCTTGATGTGTCCTGGAGAGGCAAACTGAATCTCTGATACTTTCGCTCTGTGAATAGATGGTGTTACGGAATTTAATCCAGTGAAGAGGTGGACCGCACTGAACCCCCCAGTCCAACTGCCTGCAAGTTTACTCAAAGCACCGTGTACTGCTGGGCGATCAAGATGCTCCAGCCCATAGTGAAATGAATAAAGCTGCTGATATATCTTAGGGATTAGTGAAAAATCATCTATGTACAGCTCGCCATCCAAACCAAGAAAATAAGACTCTGTGATCTCCTCAGCCAACTTTTCCGCCGCTGGAGTTGCTATCTCAGGAGTCAGGTACGAGTCAATTTCAGGTAAATACGCCTCTGGTAGCTTGTCCCAGTTTGTACGAAGAAAGCCACTGCGCTTTGCGGATATACCGGTATGAAATATAACTATCCACTCAGACTCTACATATATATCCCTTAGTGTTATCTGTTGCTCCAGATAATCTCGAAGAGACTTTCGGCTCACTGGTATAATGCACCAGCGATTACGAATTTCAGTACAGTCGAGCCAAGCGTACAACAAGTCATTGCCGGACTCGCTTTTATACAGGCTCAATAATGGGCCTTCAAACTCAATCAGATCAGCATTCCACTGATGCTTGGAGAGAGTTCGAGCATCTATTTTTTGACCTTCAATGCGGAGAAAACTCATGGAATTGCTCGCACTGTGGACACGTTATTATGAACGTTGCCCGTAGTGTACGGGTGAAAGTCAAAATGGCCGTAACGATCCGCTGCAGTACAGGCTCCGTCATTGGGTGTAATTAACAAATTGGCTACATGTCCACCAAACACCTTACGTGCCATGCGAAAGCTTTTTTGAACGCTTTGGAAAGCACTTACGCTTTGGGCATACGACATATGCATAGATAGGCCCCAGCAGGAGCACTTCTCGACTGGGTCAGAGGCCCGAAGCAAGCGAGGAGGGTTTCGAACGGCCACCGGAGCGAAACACTGCGTACTAACGGGATTTGCTACCCACCGCCACGCATCCCGTTGAATCGGAGATGTCCCTGCTGGTGGACATTGATATCCATTCGCAGACAGCTGCGCGAGCTGGGCGCTATACGTGTAAGACATAAAGTTCCTTTTTATGGTTCGGCGGCCCGAAATTTAAGGCATTACGCCATCATTTCATACCGGTAGCATTTCCGAAAGTAACAATGGCCTCGGACACGCCGCTCGCCGACGACTGGCAGGCTAAAGGTTCAATCACCCTAGGTTTGATAGACACAGCTGAGCGGTTGCTTTTGGCCGTTCTCTGCTGAGCATGATTACAAAGCGTGCTGGTCAAATCCGATGCAATCTATGGTCAGGTCAAATGCAACCGGCTGGTTAAGTGGAGTGCAAATTCGCAGTAGCTTGCGCTTTAGCCAAAGTCGGCGGGCCGGCCGGTAGTGTCCCTAGTTCGACGTCAGCCCCCTGCGCGCGCATGGCACTGCGGCGCTCAGGGTGGTCACGGACGGGGTCACTCTTGATTAAACTTGAGCCTGAACTCTAGCGCAGCCTGGCTAGGGTGGTCTGATTCGATTTCAGGAAGGGTCAGAAGTTGTCCTTCCAGGGATGCGTACTCGCTGTTTTTCAGCCGATCCGAAATTCGAATCGACAAATTTTCTGGCTCGACCCAGAGCATCCCCAAATCGAACAAGGTGTGAATATCCGCTCGTAGTAACAGGCCGTTAGAGACCACGTCAGTCTGGTCCCCCAGGTAGGGATGGATATGTGCGGCCTCAAGTACTGGCTCGACCTCACATTTCGTCATGGCGCAACGCCCCTTGTAAGCTTTTAGCAGCAGTTTCCTAAATCGAGTTTGGCCGCGTCGCCGAACGATTGAGGCGAGAGTCCGCTCGCGTGCGTCCCTGACGTCGGAGGGGTTGAACGCGCCTTGGGCGTCTTCCTTTCGCTCAATTTCCTTCAGGTCGGTATCAATGCTCTCGGTGCGTTTGCGTTTTAAAATGAAGGCGGTGGGCCCCGAGCCCGAATCGCTTTCGTAAGAGAAAGCGCCCTCGTATCGGAAACCTGCGCCGGAGTGCTCGTATTTTTCACGGCGATAGAAGACCAGTAGTTCCAGCCCACGGTCCTTGTGCTCGCGAACTAAGTGGTCTGTTCGCCCCATGAGCTGCCCCTGCATACCCAGAATGTCGCCCGTAAGAGAATCAACGTATTGGGTCCGGTCAGATGTCTTCTGCTCGGTCACAAATAGCCAAACCGAGTCGTATCCCTTGGGTCGAAAAATGCCGTTGTTGAGGGTGGCGTCTTTGATGTCGAAAAGTTGTCTGAGATCTTTCCTTGTGTAGATAACATCAGGTTTGAGCCGCTCAGATGATAAGTTTCCCATATGGCTTCCAGTTCCTTTGATTGATCATAAATAGTCGGACACAAGAGTGGCGGTAGTTTGTGTGTGGTGCCAACGAGAAGTTGATATTGGGAACTGCAGGCGGAAATACTGAATTATATAGCCTGCTAGGCATTGGCGAAGGCCCCCTAGGCGACAAATTTAACAGTGCACGTAGACATGGCCTTGCTTGTCTACTGACTGCATTTGGCCGATTCTGTTGAAAAAGTCGGCCCTGGTTTCCTCGGCAGAAAAGCACGCGCGTGAGATTGAAATCTTAACTTTGAGCAGAAGAGTCGGGGCTCAGATTTGGCGTAGCGACGTGCAAAAAAAGCGTTTCAGCGGTCAGCATGGGGCCAGCCTGGAAAAACCGACTTTTTCAACAGAATCGGCCGATAGCTGTCTTCCGCGAAGGGCGGCTATGGGTTGTGGATTCAACCGGTCTCACTCAGAGATTGAAAACCCATGTTTTTTGTAAACGACGAGTGAGCAGCCGCACGGTCAGCAAATAGTAATACCGCGTCGCCTCGCTGCGTCGATTTAGGCGATGCTCAAGAAACCAAGCCACATGCTTTTTCTGCCAAGCCCAAGGCGTCTGTCGCTGCCAGCGCTCTGAGATTTCAGCTTGGATGATTCTCGCCTGCCGCAAATGGCGTTGCCGTGTGGCGTGCGATCCGGTCAGCACGCCAGCTAAGAATAATTCCATATCGGATGGCTTACTCATGTGCGTCCTCCAATGTAGGCAGCGACCACATCGATCCGACCGTGCCCCAGCTCATAGCTGATTTGCCTCCGTGTCTCACGATCAAGGCGCAGATCTAACTGGTAGCATTTACCGCCGTTGATAGGCGCGCGGTGTTGGGTGATTTGCTCGTAGCGGTCACATGCGTACGCCGCTCGTAGTTCATGGAAGCCTTTGAGGTTGTGTCCATGGAGGATGTCCCGCGCTGGGCGGATAATATCCTGCAGAACATTCAGGTAGCTTTCGTGTGGCGCAATCAGGTTGCGGCTACCCTCTGGCGACTCCTTCTCTGCATATCCAAGCGCTACTCGAACCGCATCGTTCACCGTAATCCAACGGGGTGCCGAGGCACCGCTTCGACCGCCCTTGGTGCCGTCCTGGATGTTGATCTTGCCGATGTCTCTAGCCTCACGATTTAGTCGTTGCAGGTCAGCCAAGATTGCCTCACGCAAGCGCATGCCGGTAGCTCGTGCCAACAGAATGATCGCGGCGGCCCGTCGCTGATCTCGATTACAAAGCGCGTCGACGATTTGCTTTACTTGTCCGCGGTCTTGGCCCTGTGGCACCGAATGACGAACCCCGGTGCGCTGCATACCCAACGCCTTGCTCGGACTTGGCAGTTTCACATGCTGATCACCGCGAAGCGCTGCCATGGTCCTGTTAACGCTGGATAGCCGGTTGTGTGCGGTGCTGACAGCAAGGTCACCGCGCCTAACCAAGTCGCGCAGATACGTTGCGTATTCCGCCAACATGTCACGATCAATCTGCCGCGCATCATTGATCCTTGGCCCCTGTTCGGAGCGGCACCACTTTACGAATGCCTGCCACCGATCACTGTGTGCCTTGACCGTGCCGTAGTGGCCACCGCCGAACATATCTTTTAGCGCCTGCGGCCCTGCGTAACTCAATTGCCTGCCGTAGCCGAAATTGCGGCCATCGCGTCTACCCACCAATGCCATGTCGGTCACCTCATCTTCCGTTCTTCGATCCTCGCCCCACGTCATCCCGCCAAGAATGCTGAGTGTTATCAGGGATCAAGGCCCCTGCGACCTGTGAGGGTGTCCACTAATGCGGGACTGGCAGCTCCTTACGACCGGGAGCAAGGGCATCTCATGATCTGGCCTCCTGAGCACCGTTACCGGTGGGCGGGTGGAGGTGGCACTGGCTGACGAGACCAGTGCCGCGAGATCCTGAGCCGGGTGAAAGCAGCAATGCGATGACCGGGGCATGCCTGACTGTCAGTCAGGTGCAGTCCATTCCGTGGTCTGCGGCACCATCATCTGCCGCGCTGTTGCTGGTGACATCGGCGTTTGTCACGCCGATTGTCACGAGGGGGATTGCCGCAAAGCCCTGTGCGATCAGGGCTGCAGCAGTGTTAGAAGTGCCCGTCTCTTTCCGGGAGAAAGAGACGGGCGCAGGTTGGCGCAAGATTCGGCCAAGCGGATAGCTTGCTGCAGGACAGCGAGGTACGGTGTAGCTGGCGCACTAGGGCCATGAGATTAGAGAGCATCCATCACCGAGTGAGGTGACCGGGCGAGCTGCCGGATGCGAATCGCCTTTAGGGAGAACCACCGCGGGAGCGGCGTGACCTTGAAGGTTCTGGCCACCTGGGGTGCTGTCATCGACAGCGCTTGCACGGCCAGTTCTACGCCTGTGGATACACCCGGTCAAGGGTCGAAACCCACCGCTTCTTTGGACTTTCAGGGCGGTTATCCACCTGTGGAATTCCTTGGTAAGCCCCGGACAACGTCGTGGCTTTTAGCTTTTCAAAGTGAGGTCCTTCCAAACAGGGCGGCTTTGCAGCCCTGTTTGGAAGGACCCGCGCTTACAAGCGGATAAACGAGGCTGCTTTCCCTGAATCTTGAGCGCTCAGTTGCTGTCGCCGCCGTTATTGCGCCTCTACAGCGCTAGCGGATCGGCACCACGTTCTTGTCTCTGACTTGGCCGTATGCTGAGGCGAGCAGGCTACCGGTGGCGGCTTTCTGGATGTGCTCACTCCACCAGGCCATCATCGGACGCCGGCGCTCAATGTAGTCGGCGCGGTTGTAGGCGCTCCGCACCTCATCCTTGTCGACGTGCGCCAGTGCGACTTCAATAAGCTCCGGGTCCCAGCCATGCTCATTCAAGATGGTGCTCGCCATCGAACGCATGCCGTGGCTGACCAAGCGATCCTGGAAGCCCATACGCTTCAACGCCATGTTGGCAGTTTGGCTATTGGCGTGGGTGCGCGGATTTCTGTCTGCCGGGAAGACGTATTCGCGATGGCCGCTGTGAGACTTGAGTGATTCCAGTAGTGCAACAGCGTGATCACTCAACGGGATGCTGTGTGGACGGCGCTTCTTCATTCGCTCCGGAGGGATGGTCCAGACACGCCTCTCAAAGTCGATGTCTGCCCAGCGAGTAGTTGCCGCCTCGGCAGGGCGAGTCATGGTATGCAACTGCCATTCGATCAGACAGCGGGTCGTGCGTTTGATACTGGCGTTCGCGATCTCCAGCATGAGCTCGGGGAGCTCTTCGGGCGGGAGCGCGGCCATATTTTCTTTCTTGGGCTTCTTGAAAACCGCTCGGATGCCGCTGAGTGGGTTGGCGAAGATCAGGCCTGAGTTCACTCCGTAGGTCATGATCTCGTTTAGCCGCTGGCTAAGACGCTTCACCGTTTCCAGGCTCCCTTTCGCTTCGATCGGACGAAGCAGTTCGATCACCATCGGCGCGGTGATTTTCGCGAGTGGCGTCGTCTTCAAGTCGGGAAGCACATGTAGCGTGAGCGACCGCCAAATGTCTTCAGCGTAGGCCGGCGTGACCGAGTCTTTCTTAAGCTCGAACCAGGCGGCGGCCACGTTCTCGAAGGTGTGTTCCGTTTCTGCGCGCTTGGCTTCATTCAGCGTATTGCGCTGCACCTTCGGATCGATGCCCTGGGCGAGCAGCTCTCGCGCTTCGACTGCCTTCTTTCGTGCGTTCGCCAGTGACAGTTCGGGGTAGGTCCCGAAGCCGATGTTGATGCGCTTTTTGGTGCGCGGTTCGCGGTAGTTGAAATTCCACAGCAACGAGCCGTTGCTGCGTACGCGGAGCTGCAAACCGTCACCGTCGGTGAGGACGTAATCCTTGGACGCGGGTTTGACTCCCTTGAGCTGTCGATCGGAGAGGCGGAGGTTTTGGGCAGGCATGAGATTGTCCTCAGGCACTGATTCGGTATTCCAAAGATTAGCACCGGATGGGCTGGAATACCGTTTGGAATACCCGAATGGCTGGAACTCAAAAAATCTCAGAGGACCGCAAAAGCGCTGGAGGCCGCGTATTTACTGGATCGCAGGCACAAAAAAAGACGTCCTTGGACGTCTTTTTTTGATCATTTGGTGGAGCCGGGGGGATTTGAACCCCCGTCCGCCAGTACTCCGCTGTCGGTACTACATGCGTAGCCGTGTCTATTAAGTTAACCCTCAGCGACCCGACGGGCAGGGTGCTTTGGGCGAGTTGTGTAAGTTTTAGCCGCTTCGTCCACAACGTACTGCACGGCGATTCTGTTCTATATGACAATCACTTTGGGTTTACAGACATCCCCTGATGATTGCTGGACCCGAAGGTACCAGAAGGGAAGGGCTAAGGCTGCTTACGCAGCGAGAGCGTATTCCCCGTAGGTTTCGTCATTGGCAACTATAGAAAGTTGCAACAGTGGATTTACGAGTTCTGTTACCAACTCGGCATGCACCTAAAGTTTCGCAACCGGCGTCGAATCCTAAACGGCCCCGAGCCTGTTGCTCTGTGAATCAAAGTGAGCAACAAGCCTGCGCAGTGTACGCCAACACACGTCAGAAGGCCAACCCGAAGGTGGCCGCGAGTGATCATGGGTTGGGTTCGTTGCTCAGTTTGTCAGCGCCAATGCCTGGATGGCCTCGGTGGCGCATTTCTTGTCGTCCCCGGCGGCTTTTGAAGTTTTGGCGCTGGCCAGCAGTCTTTTGATCTCCGGTGCGTTGGTGGAGGTCGTTGGTAGCGCATTCACTTTGGCTTCGAGCTCCTGCAGCTTGCTGGTACAAAGGTCGTTGTCCGCTGCAAATACGGGAGAGGCCAACATTGCAGCAGACATGACCAAACCAGCGAGTGCGGTACATTTCATGGATATCTCCTTGTACTGATGGTCTCGGTGCTGCCGTATGAGCGGGCGGCTCGGCCGAGTCGAAAAACAAGCCACGATGGATGAGGCCTACTTAAAAGACCACGGCGCTGCGCAGGAATTCGGTTTCTTGAGAAAGGCTATGAAAAAACTGTTTGTCAGAAGCAATGAGCAATTTCGCCAGCTGCTTCAGATCGCGTTATGGCTTAACTGTGCAGCCGCCAGCCTGTTGCTCTTTGAATCCTGATGAGCAACAAGCTTGCGCGGTATACGCCAACAAGGCCCAGATGGCCAACCCGAAGGTTGGCCTTGTGCTGGGTTACTTCCCGCCTTTGTTCGCGTTCTTGAGTTGCTGGATAGTTTGTTCGGTCTCGGCGATGCAATCATCTGTCCCTTCCTTGGTGCCTTTTGCCTGATCGGCTTTGGCTTTCGTGACGCTTTCCATTACCTGATCAGCCATCTCCGGAGGAGTCTGTGCCTTGGCATTTTCGATGGTTTTCAGGTTGACCGTACAGAGGTCGTCAGCGGCAAACGAGGTGGACGCCATCAGCGAGACAGTAACGAACAGACCTAACAGTACAGAACGTTTCATGTGTATCTCCTTGAACTGAGGGTCCAGACATCGCTGGCCGTCAGGACGGGCTGCCGAGTTTGGGTAAAGCCCGGTAACGTCCGGGCTTATTCTGTGGACTATGGCAGCGCATCAGGGTTCTGTTTTTCTTGCAAGACCCTCGCCTGCGTTACCCGATCCACCAAATAGACTAGCCCGTGGTAATCAATTCCGCCGTGCTGCGTCAGACCGATCTCACACGTGCGGCTGGTCGAAATCCCCTCGCTGCACTGCTGCACCGCATCCTTGAGCGTGCGCAACGAATGTGCGTTCAGTTCCGGCGTAGTAAAGCCTTTATCCCCTGCAAAACCGCAGCAGTGAATGCCTTCGGGAATGACCACGTTTTTGCTGCATTTACGCGCCAGATCAATCAGCGCCTGACTTTCGCCAAGGTGCTGCGTGCTGCAAGTGACGTGCACCGCAATCGGCGCTTCCTGCGGTGTGAAATCGAGGCGATCCATCAAGTGCGTACGGATGAAGCGCACCGGGTCGTACAGGTCCAGGCGCACATCGCCCAAGTCCTGAACCAGCCGTAACGTACACGGACTGGTGTCGCAGTAGATCGGGTCGAGCCCGCCGCGACTGGCGTGCAGCAAGGCGCCGATCAGCTCCTGGCGTTTGTGTTCGGCCTGTTCGGCGTAGCCTTTGGAGGCGAACGGTTGACCGCAGCAGAGGTTGTCCAGGTTGTCCGGAAAGACCACTTGGTAACCGGCCTTTTCCAGCAGCCCACGGGTTTTGTCGTACAGCGACATTTGCTCTTTATCACCCGCCGCCGGGCCCATTGCCCGCGACACACACGCCGCCAGATACACCACTCGAGGGCGATCGTCCGACACGATCGGGCTGAAACGAATGGCTTTTTCCGGTTGCGGCATGGCATTGGTCCATTGCGGAACCTGACCTTTGGATAGGCGCGTCAACGTCGCCGACAGTTTTGCCAAGCGTGGAGCCCCCAACAGCATCCGCGCGCCATTGGCCACGTGCAGGGTGAAACGCGCGCCTTGCAGCGCAGTGGCGAAATTACCTTCCAGCCAATTGGCCGTTTTCGTATGAGTTGCCTGCCGACTACGGAGCTTTTTCACCAGCTCGCCGGTGTTGATTCCTACAGGGCAACGTTGCGCGCAGAGGCCGGTGGCGGCGCAGGTGTCGATGCCTTGGTATTCGTAAGCGGCTTCGAGTTCGGTGGTGTCCACGCCAGCGCGTTTCTTCGCTTGAATATCACGCCAGATCACGATGCGCTGGCGCGGGCTCAGGGTCAGTCCTTTCGACGGGCAGACCGGTTCACAGAAACCGCACTCGATGCACTTATCCACAATCTCATCGGCGGCCGGCAACGGCTTCAGGTGCTTGAGGTGGATCTGCGGATCCTCGCTGAGCACCACGTCCGGGTTGAGAATACCGTTGGGGTCGAGCAGGCGTTTAAGCTGCCACATCAACTGGTAGGCATCGCTGCCCCATTCCAGTTCGACAAAGGGTGCCATGTTGCGCCCGGTGCCGTGTTCAGCTTTCAGCGAGCCGCCGAACTCCACGGCTACCAGTTGCGCCACGTCGTCCATGAACGCCTGATAGCGTGCGACTTCTGCCGGGTTGTTGAAGCCTTGGGTGAAGACGAAGTGCAGATTGCCTTCCAGCGCGTGTCCGAAAAGGATCGCTTCGTCGTAGTGATGTTTGTCGAACAGCTCGATCAGGCGGTTTACGCCGGTGGCCAGTTGTTCAACCGGGAACGTCACGTCTTCGATGATCACCGTGGTGCCGGTTTTGCGCACGGCGCCGACGGCGGGGAAGGTGTCTTTGCGGATCGCCCAGAGCCGGGCGTTTTCCACCGGGTCTTCGGTGAAGTCGACTTGTTTTTCCACCGGGAAAGAAGTCAACGACGCCATGATGTGCGCCAGTTGTTCCTGTAGCAACGTGGACGATGCGGCGCGGGATTCGATCAGCAGCGCGCAGGCATTGTTCGACAGTTGTTGTACGAAAACGGGCATGCCGGGTTTGTCCTGCACCGAACGCAGACTGCGTCGATCCAGCAGCTCCACAGCCGACACCGGTTGGCTTTTCAGCACAGTCACGGCGTTGCAGCAGGTTTCCACATCTGGAAACACGATCAGCGCTGAGGCCTTGTTCGGGTGGTCGATCACCGTGTCGTAAGTCACCGCGCTGATGAAACCGAGGGTGCCTTCGGAGCCCACCAGCAAGTGGCTCAAGATATCCACAGGCTCGTCGAAATCCACCAACGCATTGAGTGACAGCCCGGTGGTGTTTTTCAGACGGTATTTGTGGCGAATTCTCGCCGCCAGTTCGGCATTGGCGCGGGTTTCGCGGCCCAACGTTGCCAAGCGTTCAAGCAGTGACGCGTGGCTCTCACGAAACGCCGCAACACTCGCCGCATCTTCGGTATCGAGACGGCTGCCGTCGGCCAGCACCAGACGAATGCCAGCCAACGTGTGATAGGTGTTTTGCGCTGTACCGCAGCACATGCCGCTGGCATTGTTGGCGACGATGCCGCCGATTTTACAGGCATTGATCGACGCCGGGTCCGGGCCGATCTTGCGCCCGAACGGCGCCAGCCACGCGTTGGCCTGCGCGCCGATCACGCCCGGTTGCAGGCGGATTTGCGTACCTTGCCCGCGAATCTCGCGACCGTTCCAGTTATCCCCCAGCACGATCAACACCGAGTCGCTGATGGCCTGGCCGGACAGACTGGTGCCGGCGGCGCGGAAGGTCACAGGAACTTGATCCCGTTGCGCGAGTTTGAGCAGCGCGACTACCTCATCTTCCGACTCGACACGAATCACCAGTTTCGGAATCAGCCGGTAGAAACTGGCGTCGGTGCCAAAGGCCAACGTCGACAACGGATCGTCGAAACGTCGCTCCAGGGGAATCAGTTGCTGCGCATCTCGCAGGAAAGCCGCGGGTAGATTCATTGGTCCTCCAGGATCATGACCACGAGGTCTTTCGGACCGTGAGCGCCGTAGGCCAGGACCTGCTCGATGTCAGCGGTTTTTGACGGACCGGACACCAGCAGGGCGTTGGTTGGCATGCCTTGGGCCCACTCGAATTCCTGCTGCACTTGATAGAAGTTGTCGCGGATTTCACTGGCCTTGAGCAGGGCGAAATGCACGGGCGGCACCAGGCTCATCAGGCGCGGTTCTTCCCGCGTCGGCCAGAGAATCAGGCTACCTGTGGCGGCGATTGCGCCGAGGGTGCCGGTCAGGCTGGCCGGCGTGTCGTTGAACAGTTCGGTCTTCCATGCTTCAACCGGACGGTCGTAGGACTTGAGCGTTGGCAGATCAGGATTTTTCGCCCAGTGCTGAGTGACGCGTTGCCCGTGAGGCGTAGTCGGTGCAATCAACAAACTCGGCAACTGACGGTCCCGCAACAACTGAGCAAGCAACGAAGGCCAGCCTTCGCCGGACGTCAGGTGGATTTCGGTGTGCACCGCTTCCATCAGTTTGCGCAGCTGTGGGATGCGTTGCTCGGCCGTGTAGGTGTAGGGCGCTGTCACCAGTTCGACGTCGAATTCGTCAGGCACTGGTGTGGTCCCCGCGAGACTGTTCCGCAACTTGGCGAGGATATTTTGCTTGGCGCTCATCAGCGATCTCCCTGTTTGGCCAAATGCTCGCGGGCCATGTCATGCAGTGAGCGGGCAGCGGGTTTCGGTGCGCTGTGGTTTTGCGTCCAGGGACCGACGTTACTGGGTGCCAGTGCTCGCAATCGAGTGGCGAAGAAGCCGAACAGTCGATAAAGCGTGGGTGAGCTGTTGAGCTTCGCCCAGGCATTCCAGATAAACCGTTCTTTGCGCGAGTACTTGCTGCCCTGGCCGCGCATCACTTGATGAGGGCTGTCCGGGGCTTTGACGTTCTCTTCCCGTAGGCGACGCAGCAGCGCCGGGATCGGAATTTTTACCGGACAGACTTCACCGCAGGCGCCACACAGCGACGAGGCACTCGGGTGGTCCGGGACTTTCGCCAGGCCGACCATGTGCGGGGTGATGATTTTTCCGATAGGCCCAGGGTAAACCTCCCCATAGGCGTGGCCGCCGATTCGGGTGTAGACCGGGCAATGATTCATACAGGCGCCACAGCGGATGCAGTTCAGGGTCTGGCGCAATTCGCTGTCGGCGAAGGCTTGGCTGCGACCGTTGTCGAGCAATACCAGGTGCACTTCCTGAGGGCCGTCGAGTTCATGTTCCTTGCGCGGGCCGGAGATCATGTTGACGTAGGTGGTGATCGGCTGGCCGAGGGCTGAGCGGGTCAGCAGTGACAGCAGCGGCACCACATCGCGCAGGTTTTCCACGACTTTTTCGATGCCGGTGACGGCGATGTGCACCGGTGGCACGGTGGTGGTCATGCGCCCGTTGCCTTCGTTTTCCACCAGCAGCAAGGTGCCGGTTTCGGCCACGGCGAAGTTGACGCCGGAGACGCCGATGTCCGCTTCGAAGAATTTCTGCCGCAAGACCTTGCGACCGATCTGAATGAGTTGGTCAACGTCCTTGGTGTATTCCACGCCAAGTTTGTCGTGGAACAAGGACGCGACCTGACCGGCATTCTTGTGGATCGCCGGCATAATAATGTGTGAAGGCTTCTCGTGGTCGAGCTGGACGATGTACTCGCCCATGTCCGATTCCAGGCATTCAATGCCCTGTTCAGCGAGGAAATGATTCATTTCCATCTCTTCGCTGACCATCGATTTGCCCTTGATCACTTGCCGCCCCTCGTGAGCGCGGATGATCGAGAGGACGATGCCATTGGCTTCGTCCACCGTTTCCGCCCAGTGCACTGTCACACCGTTGCGGGTCAGGTTCTGTTCAAGCTGCTCGAGCAGGTCGGGCAACTTGGATAACGCACGGGCACGGACAGCATTGCCCAGCGCTCGCAAATGTTCTCTTTCGTGGGCATCGCTGAAGGACGCTGCCCGTTTGGTCATCAGCGAATCCATCGCCGTGCGAAAGTTATTTCGCAGCTGCTTGTCATCCAGCGCCTTGTGAGCGCGGATGCGAAAATCTTCTTCCACGGCAACCGTAGGAATAATCGCGGAAGCGTTCATAGAACACCTCCGGTTCGCTGCCAAAGGAAGCTGGCCAGGTGTTGGCCCCGCAATGCTTCCTTCTGTTTCTCCAGCGAGCCGTTGATGTTCATCAGGCAACCGCAGTCGGCACTCAGTACCTTGTGCGCGCCGGATTCCTTCAACGACCGGGTCTTGTCAGCCACCATCGCGCCGGAAATGTCTGGCATACGGACGCTGAAAGTCCCACCGAAGCCACAGCATTCACTTTCATGGCTGTGGTCGACTCGTTCCACGTTACGCAGCTGCGCCAACAACTCGCGGCCATGCAAGTGGGTGTTCATCTCACGACGTGCCGAGCACGACGTGTGCAACGCTACTTTGACTGGCTCGCCACTGTCCTTGAGCTGCACCTTGCAGACGAACAACAAAAACTCGGCCAGTTCATAAGTCCGGGCAGCCAGCGCCTGAACCTGTTTCAGCGTGTCCGGCTCGTCCTTGAACAAGTCGGCGTAGTGTTCGCGCAACATTCCGGCACACGATCCCGACGGCACCACCACCGGATAGTCCCCGGCAAACAGCGCCAGTTGCGAGCGTGCCACGGTCCTCGCCTGCTCGGTGTAACCCGAGGTGTAGGCCGGTTGTCCGCAGCAGCTTTGCCCCTGTGGATACTCGACACGAATGCCTTCGCGTTCCAGCAAGTGAATCGCGTCCATCCCGGCTTCGGGGTAGAACAAATCCACCACGCAGGTTCCGAACAGGTAGACCCGTGACGGTTTCTCGCTGGGGTATTGCCTAGGCTCGGGCAGTGGCGGGGCGACGCGGGTCGCATTCGGCACAGCGTTGTAAAAAAGCTCGCTCATCAGGCGTGTCTCCGGGTGGTCCCGGTTATCCGTCTGTCGAGGCTGCTGAAATATAGAGTGGCAAGCTTTCAGCAGCCTTACAGACCGGGTTGTGAATAGCTGACGCCGGAATCGTGGTCCGGCGTCGGTTTTTGCTTTTTTATCGTGTAGTACTTAGTGCACCAGCATGCCGGTGAACCAGTAGGCCTGAGCCAGGGTGATCAAACCGACGATCGTTGCAAAGAACAGGCTGTGCTTGAGGGTGAAACGGAACAGATCCGATTCCTTGCCCACCAGACCGGTCGCGGCGCAGGCGACGGCGATCGATTGTGGCGAGATCATCTTGCCGGTCACGCCACCGCTGGTGTTCGCCGCAACCAGCAACACATCGTTGACGCCGATCTGGTGCGCAGTGGTCGCTTGCAGCGAACTGAACAGCGCGTTGGACGAGGTATCGGAACCGGTCAGGAACACACCCAGCCAGCCGAGGAACGGCGAGAAGAACGGGAAGGCTGCGCCGGTGCCTGCCAGAACCAGCGCCATGGTCGAGGACATGCCCGAGTAGTTAGTGACGAAGGCAAAGGCGAGCACCATACCGATGGACAGAATCGGCCAGCGCAGCTCGTAGAAGGTCTCTTTCAAAGTGGTAAGACCAGTTTTGACATTGATCTTCAGTATCAGCATCGAGATCAGCGCGGAGAAGAAAATCGCTGTGCCGGTCGCGGAAATCGGATCGAGTTTGAACACCGCCGGGATAGCGGTCGGGGCGGCCACGATCGGTGCGACCTTGATCACCATTTGGTCCAGGTGCGGGATTGCGAAGTTGAACACCCAGCTGTACATCGACCCGCCAGCGGCAAACATCGCCTTGAAGGGTTTCAAGGTCCAGATGGTCACCAGCACGGTGAGGATCAGGAACGGTGACCAGGCTTTGAGAATTTCACCGAAGCTGTAGGGCGAAGCCACGGTGCTGCGCGGCAGGCCGAAACCGCCAGCGCTGGCGCTCACCACAGAAGCCGAGACGGCACCGACGATGTGTTGGCCTGCGGCGCGTTTGGGTTGCCAGACTTTCAGGAACAGTGTCAGGGAAATCAGGCTGACCAGGGCCGAGGTGATGTCCGGCAGTTCCGGGCCGATGAAGTTCGACGTGAAATATTGGGTGATGGCAAAGCTCAAGCCGGCCACCAGTGCTGCCGGCCAGGTTTCGCGAACGCCGCGCAGGCCATCCATCATGAACACCAGCCAGAACGGCACAAACAGCGACAGCAACGGCAGTTGGCGGCCCGTCATGGCGCCGATCTTGAACGCGTCGATACCCGTAACCTGCCCGGCGACAATGATCGGAATCCCCAGAGCGCCGAAGGCAACCGGTGCGGTGTTGGCGATCAGGCACAGACCCGCGGCGTACAACGGGTTGAAGCCCAGTCCTACCAACAGTGCGGCGGTAATCGCGACCGGCGCACCGAAACCGGCGGCACCTTCCAGGAAGGCGCCGAAGCAGAAGCCGATCAGCAGCACTTGCAGGCGCTGGTCGTCGGTAATCGACAGCACCGAGCTGCGGATCACTTCGAACTGACCACTCTTGACCGTCAGTTTGTAGAGGAATACCGCCGCCACGATGATCCAGGCAATCGGCCACAGGCCGTAGGCGAAGCCATAGCCGGCGGCGGCGAAGGCCATGTCGACGGGCATCTGGAAGGCGAAGATCGCCACGGCAATGGACAAGGCCAGCGTGATGCTCCCGGCCACGTGTCCTTTGAGTCGGAACACGGCCAATGCCAGGAAGAAAAACACGATGGGGATAACGGCTGCGAGCGCGGACACGCCGAGACTGCCGAGCGGAGAATAGAGCTGTTGCCAGGTTTGCATATGGGGTGGCCCCTAATTGTTGTTGGTCAGGCACTGGTCAGCGTTCTTGGATAATTGGTAATACCAATTTACAATCGCTGTTGGCTAGGGTAAAAGCGTTGTAGGCGGCGTGTCAATTTGCCGCCCTAAAACTTTTGTCGAATGCGCGGTGCAGAAGTCATTTGGTCCGCTCGACCAAATGCCGTCTGGCAGGTGCTGACACAGCCCTGATAGGCCAGAATAGACACCCCGGCGAGCCGTCGGGATCGTGGAGAAATGAGTTATGGGGTTTGATCAGATTCGTCAGCGCCGTTTGTCTGACGATATTGTCGAGCAGCTCGAGGGGATGATTCTCGAGGGCACGCTGAAGGCGGGTGAGCGCTTGCCGGCCGAACGTGCGTTGGCTGAGCAGTTCGGCGTGTCACGCCCCTCGTTGCGCGAAGCGATTCAGAAACTGGCGGCCAAAGGCTTGCTGGTCAGTCGCCAGGGCGGGGGCAATTATGTGGTGGAGTCGCTGGGGTCAACCTTCAGCGATCCGCTGCTGCATCTGCTGGAAAGCAACCCTGAAGCGCAGCGCGATCTGCTGGAATTTCGTCACACCCTGGAAGCCTCCTGTGCCTATTACGCAGCCATGCGTGCTACGGACGTTGATCGCGAGCGATTGACCGCGGCCTTCAACGAATTGCAGGACTGCTATACGCGTCACGACGAGGTAAGTCGGGCGGAAGAGGGCGCGGCGGATGCGAAATTCCACCTGGCCATTGCTGAGGCCAGTCACAACGCGGTGTTGCTGCACACCATTCGCGGGTTGTTCGATCTGCTCAAGCGTAACGTGGTGACCAACATCGGCGGGATGTACAAGCAGCGTACGGAAACCCGCGACATGCTGATCACGCAGCACCGGGAGTTGTACCTGGCGATTATTGAAGGAAGGGCCGAGCAGGCGCGGGAAGTCTCCAGTCGACACATTTTGTATGTGCAGGAAGTGCTGGAAGAAGTGCGTCAGGAAGTACAGCGCATGGCTCGGGCGGAGCGGCGCAAGGGGATGTAGTCAGTAAGTACTGTGGTGATTGTGCGATCGCCTTCGCGAGCAAGCCCGCTCCCACATTAGATCGATGTCAGGCATCAATTTATCTCCAGACAAGGTCCAGTGTGGGAGCGGGCTTGCTCGCGAAGGCGGCTTCGGGCAGAAGGAAAATTAATCTTCCTTGCCCTTGTTGCGCACCGCGCGCTGCAACTCGCGACCGGCGTCGCGCTCGCGTTCGGTATCACGCTTGTCGTATTCCTTCTTGCCCTTGCCCAGAGCGATCTCGCACTTGACCATGTGCTTGCTCCAGTACCAGGACAGGCATACGCAGGCGTAACCTTTTTGCTGCACGGCCGTGGCCAGTTTTTCCAGCTCGCGCCGGTTGAGCAGCAACTTTCGGGTGCGGGTCGGATCAGCGATGACGTGGGTGCTGGCGGTCATCAGTGGCGTAATGTGGCTGCCGAGCAGCCAGGCTTCGCCATCCTTGAGCAGTACGTAACTGTCAACCAGTTGCAGCTTGCTTGCCCGCAGACTTTTTACTTCCCAGCCGGCCAGGACCAGACCAGCCTCGAACTTATGCTCGATGAAGTAATCGTGTCGCGCCTTTTTATTTTGCGCGATGGTCCCTGTTGGGTGTTTCTTCTGTTTAGCCATAGGGGCGGCATTATAGGGAGTTGCAAGCGAGTCGGCTACGGTATCGCTACGTGCTTGAGCAGGTTGATTGAATCCCGGACAATGCGGCCTCTTTTTTGAACGCTTGGGCGTGATAACGATGTCGACAGACAAGGTTTCTGTCCACGGCAGTTGGGCTAGCCGCTGGGTCTTCATACTCGCCGCGACCGGTTCGGCCGTGGGCCTGGGTAGTATCTGGAAATTCCCGTACATGGTCGGTGTCTACGGCGGTGGCGCCTTTGTGCTGATGTTCCTGGCCTGTATCGCGCTGATCGGTGTGCCGGTCATGCTGGCCGAAACCTTGATCGGCCGTCGTGCACGTCAAAGCCCGGCCAACGCCTTGAAGGTTTTGGCGCTGGAAGCCGGGCATTCGGGTAAATGGTCCTGGGGCGCATTCGCCGGGATGATCACGGCCTTGCTGATCCTGTCTTTCTATAGTGTGGTGGGTGGCTGGTCGCTGGATTACATCATCGATATGGGCCGTGGCGACTTCCAGGGTGCAACGCCCGACCAGGTTGGCGCTTACTTCGGCAATGTGATCGCTGATCCGTGGCGCCTGACACTTTGGCACACGATTTTCATGCTGCTGTCGGCCGTGGTGATCGCTAAAGGCGTGGTTGCGGGGCTGGAACGCAGCTTGCGAATCATGATGCCGCTGCTGTTTGTGATGGTGATTGTTCTGCTGGGTTACAGCATGACGACCGGGCATTTCATGGAAGGCGTGCATTTCATGTTTGATTTCCACCCGGAAAAAGTACTCGACGGCTTGCTGCCAGCCATGGGGCACGCGTTCTTTTCGCTGAGCGTGGGTGTCGGTTCCATCATGATCTACGGCGCTTATATGCCAAAGAATTCGTCGATTTCCGGCACCATCGTTGGCGTGGCACTGCTCGATACCTTCGTTTCCCTGGTGGCTGGTCTGGCGTTGTTTCCGATTGTGTTCGCTGGCGGCCTGAACCCAAGCGAAGGTCCCGGCTTGATGTTCGTCAGTCTGCCCTTTGCGTTTGGTAACGTAGCGTTCGGCCAGTTGATGGGCGTAGTGTTCTTCGTGCTCGTAGCGATTGCAGCCTGGAGTTCGGCGATTTCCCTGCTTGAGCCGATGGTGGCTTACCTGGTTGAACGCACGAAAGTCAGCCGCGCCTGGGTGACTTTTTGGCTGGCCTTCATTTGCTGGTTTGTCGGTCTGGGCACGGTGTTTTCCTTCAATATCTGGAAGGAAGCCAAATTTTTCGTGAGCGAAGGCGGGATGTTCCACCTCTATCAATGGGGCGCGGCCGGTGGCCTGGACTTCTTTGGTGTAATCGATTTCTTCACCTCGCGGATCATGTTGCCACTCGGTGGTTTGTGTTTCGTGGTGTTTGCAGGCTGGGTGATGGGCCGTGAAGCGGTACGCGACGAATTGTCGATCCGCAACCCTGCGTTGTTCGCTCTGTCCTTGTTCTTGATGCGCTATGTGGCGCCCATCGGCATTCTCGTAGTATTTGCCGCCCAGCTGTGGAAGTGACGCTGACATGACGACACACATTCAACGTTCGGCCCTGCTGCCGTATCCGGCGCAAGCGCTGTATGACCTGGTCAACGACGTGGCGCGTTACCCGGAATTTCTGCCGTGGTGCTCAACGGCGGAAGTCCTGGAGAGTTCTCCTGAGCATATGCGCGCTAGCGTCGGCGTGGCCAAGGGTGGCCTCAGCCAGCATTTCGTGACACGCAACACACTGGTGCCCGGGCATTCGATCGAGATGAACCTCGAGGAAGGCCCGTTCAATCAGTTGCATGGTGTCTGGGTGTTCAAGCCGTTGGGCGAGAAAGCCTGCAAGATCAGCCTGGACCTGTCGTTCGATTACGCCGGGCCGATTGTCCGCGCGACCCTGGGGCCGTTGTTCAATCAGGCGGCCAATACGCTGGTGGATGCCTTCTGCCAGCGCGCCAAGCAGATGCATGGTTGAGGCCATGATCGACGTTGAGGTGGTGTATGCCGCCATAGATCGTCAGGTGCTTCTCTCGGTGACGGTTCCAGCAGGAGCAACCGTGCGGGCGGCTTTGCTGGCATCAGGCATTGGCGAGGCGTTTTCGGAGCTGGATCTGGCCAGTTGCCCGGTGGGGATCTTCGGTAAAGTGATCGCTGATCCGGACAAGCATCCTGTCCAGGCTGGAGATCGCATTGAGATATACCGGCCATTGCTGGCTGATCCGAAAGAAGTTCGTCGGTTGCGCGCAGTCAAGGCTGCTGAGGCCAAAAACCGGAGTCAGTGACTCGCTCAAATGCTGGACAATAAAAAACCCGGACATGCCGGGTTTTTTATTGCGTCGCAAATTATTGCGGCGAGGTTTCCAAAGGTTCTGGAGTCGGGACTGGAACGGTTTCTACACCGTCGACATCCTTCTGGATCTGGTCCAGCAACGAACCTGGCTTGACCGGTTTTTCTGGTTTCGGCTTCTCGGCGTTTTCTGCTGGCGCAGCAACTGTAGTGCCGCTGTCCTTGCCGAGAATGGCTTCGTCGCGGCTCACGCCTGGCATGAAATCACCAGAGAGGCTGACAAGCTGGTCATTTGGGTTGAAGATAACGCTAATGCGTTCCTGTTGGCGTTCGCCGCCACCCGGTTGCAGGCTGTACAGATAATCCCAGCGATCGGCATGGAACGTGTCGGTCAACAGAGGGTTGCCCATGATAAACCGTACTTGCTTGCGGGTCATTCCCGGGCGTAACTGGTCTATCATGTCCTGCGTGACGACATTGCCCTGCTGGATGTCGATTTTGTAAACCCCGGGGAATGAACAACCGGCGAGTGCGAGCAGTCCCACAAAGGTGAAACTGGTTAGCAAGAGCTTGGTGTTTTGCATCGGTGGGCGACTTCCACTATCTTGGCTGGGACAACGTAAACGCCGATCATACCCGCATTAAGAGAAGCTGCGAAGCAGCATCGCGAGAAAGCTGACCATGGTTGAAAATAGCGAACTACGCAAAGCCGGCCTCAAAGTGACCCTTCCACGGGTCAAGATTCTGCAAATGCTCGATTCCGCCGAGCAACGCCACATGAGTGCCGAGGACGTCTACAAGGCGCTGATGGAGGCTGGTGAGGACGTCGGTCTGGCCACGGTTTACCGTGTTCTGACCCAGTTCGAGGCAGCTGGCCTTGTGGTGCGGCACAACTTCGACGGAGGCCATGCGGTCTTCGAGCTGGACGACGGCAAGCATCACGACCATATGGTCAACGTCGAGACCAGTGAAGTGATCGAATTCTTCGACGAAGAAATCGAGCGACTGCAGAAGGCAATCGTCGACAAGTATGGCTTCGAGATGGTTGATCACAATCTTGTGCTGTACGTGCGCAAGAAAAAGTAAGCATGTCGCGCGAACTTAAGGTTCGCGAAACGAGCGAAGGCGACCCCAGGGTCGCCTTCGTGCTTTCTGCCGTTCTTAAATTTTGGCGGTGACGACCATTTTCCTGGCGTGAGCCAGAGATTCCTTTGTAAGGTCGATGCCTCCCAGCATTCGCGCCACTTCTTCGACACGATCGTTCTTGCTCAACTTGGCGACGGCTGTGTGAGTGGCATCTTCGCCGCGCACTTTGTGTACGAATAGATGTTGATGTCCCTGCGCAGCTACTTGCGGCAAGTGAGTTACCGTCAATACCTGCCCGCGCTCCCCAAGTCGACGCAGCAATTGGCCCACGATTTCGGCGGTCGGACCGCCAATGCCCACGTCCACTTCGTCGAACACCAGGGTCGGTACGCGGGAGGTCTGCGCGGTGATCACTTGAATCGCCAGGCTGATCCGTGACAATTCGCCGCCGGATGCCACTTTTGCCAGCGCTTTCAAAGGTTGGCCCGGGTTAGCACTCACCAGCAGCTCTACCTGCTCAAGACCATTGGGTAGCAGTTCATCACTACTATTGGGGCGCAGCTCGATAGTGAAGCGCCCACCAGGCATGCCCAGTCGCTGGATTTCATGCTCCACGGCGCTGGCCAGGCTGTTCGAGGCCTGATGGCGCAAATCGCTGAGCTCGCGAGCCTTTTCCTGATAGTGGCGGGCATAGGAGGCCAGTTCATCGCTCAGTCGCTCGATGGATTCGTCGTTGGCATTCAGGGTTTCGATTTCATCCAGCAAGCGCTGCTGCATCTCGGCCACTTCGGTCGGCTGGATGCGGTGTTTGCGCGCCATGGTATAGATCGCATCAAGACGTTCCTCCAGGTACTGAAGACGCGCCGGATCGGCATCGAAGTTATCAAGGAAGCGGTTCAGTTCTCCCACGGCTTCTTCGACCTGGATCTGTGCGCTGGTCAGCAGACTGCTGGCTTCGCCCAGGGCCCCAATCGAATTGTTGACGCTCGAAAGGCGATTGAGGCTGGCAGTGAGGGCGTTCAGTACATTCCCTGAATCACTTTCGCTGCATTGTTCGACCACTTGCCGGCAAATGCCCAGCAGGGTTTCGGCGTTGGTCAGGTTCTTGTGTTCCTGCTCCAGCTGCTCCAGCTCACTTTCGCCGAGGCCGAGGTTTTCCAGCTCTTCGAGTTGATAACTGAGCAATTGATGGCGAGCGCGTTGCTCATCGCCGGAATTGGAAAGGCGTTCCAGCTCCTGGCGGGTCTGGCGCCAGCGTTGGGCGGCCAGGTGTACCTGGCGGGCAAGGTCTGTTGCACCCGCGTACTCGTCGAGCAGGCGGCGGTGCGTGTCGGTCTTGAGCAGGGATTGATGTTCATGCTGGCTGTGGATATCGATCAGCAGTTCACCCAGGGCCTTGAGGTCGCCGAGAGGGCAGGGCGTGCCGTTGATGTAGCCACGCGAGCGCCCTTCGGCGGTGATCACCCGGCGCAGAATGCACGGGCCATCGCTCTCCAGGTCGCGCTCGGCCAGCCAGGCACTGGCTTCCGGGATATCGACCAAATCGAAGGTTGCCAGGATATCGGCCTTGTCGGCACCGGGACGGACCACGCCGCTGTCGGCGCGATCGCCCAGGGTCAGGCCGAGGGCGTCGAGCATGATCGACTTGCCGGCGCCGGTTTCCCCGGTGATCACGCTCATCCCGCGATCGAGTTCGAGATCGAGATGTTCAACGATGGCGTAGTTATGTACGGACAGGTGCACCAGCATAAAGGCCGCTCCCAGGCTTTAGGTCTGGTTATTTATACAGTGTTTTGTTTCTGGCTGACAATGCCCTCCCTTAGCTCGATTTGCTTGATCCGACGAAATCCTTAGTGCGCCAGGGAATGACAATGCAGCTGTTGTTTGTAGGGTTAATAAATAAGCGCCCCTTGAAGCTGAATTTTGCGGCCCCATATAGCTGGGCAGAAGCGCGAGTT
This sequence comes from Pseudomonas sp. BF-B-26, assembly GCF_019956495.1. Classification (NCBI taxonomy): domain Bacteria; kingdom Pseudomonadati; phylum Pseudomonadota; class Gammaproteobacteria; order Pseudomonadales; family Pseudomonadaceae; genus Pseudomonas; species Pseudomonas sp. BF-B-26. Next base: position 42,759 of record NZ_JAHBDP010000053.1, read on the forward strand.
GAGCTCGCGGACGATATTGAAAGGAGAAATCTATGGCTGACGAACAGACAGTGGATACGCAAAATCTAGACGCCGATCAGGCTGCCCAGGACTCGGGTGATGAACTGGCGGCTCGTGTTCAAGTGCTCGAAGAGCAATTGGCTGGCGCTCATGATCAGGCTTTGCGTGTAGCGGCTGATCTGCAGAACGTCCGCCGTCGCGCCGAGCAGGATGTAGAAAAGGCTCACAAGTTCGCATTGGAGAAATTCGCCGGTGACTTGTTGCCGATCATCGACAGCCTGGAGCGTGGTCTGGAGTTGTCCAGCCCGGACGATGAAAGCATTCGTCCAATGCGCGAAGGCATCGAGCTGACCCTGAAAATGTTCCAGGACACCCTGAAGCGTTATCACCTGGAAGCGATCGATCCGCATGGCGAGCCGTTCAACGCCGTTCAGCATCAGGCAATGGCCATGCAGGAAAGCGCCGATGTCGAGCCGAACAGCGTGCTCAAGGTGTTCCAGAAGGGCTATCAGCTCAACGGTCGCCTGTTGCGCCCGGCCATGGTCGTGGTCAGCAAGGCGCCGGCACCGGTTTCGCCTTCGATTGACGAGCAGGCTTGAAATTAGCCGCAAGGCCCCCATTTAGAAGTCAAGCGTTTAAGTGCTACCGCAGATAGCCACCACTGCTGCGGCAACAAAATCCAAAGTTTCGGGAGAGTGAACATGGGCAAAATTATCGGTATCGACCTGGGGACTACCAACTCCTGCGTCTCCGTGCTTGAAAACGGCGTAGCCAAAGTTATTGAAAACGCTGAAGGCACGCGTACCACGCCGTCGATCATCGCTTACGCCAACGATGGCGAAATCCTCGTTGGTCAATCGGCCAAGCGTCAGGCTGTGACCAATCCGCACAACACCCTGTATGCGGTGAAGCGTCTGATCGGTCGTAAGTTCGACGAAGAAGTCGTACAGAAAGACATCAAGATGGTCCCGTACAAAATCGCCAAGGCTGATAACGGCGATGCGTGGGTTGAAGTGAACGGCCAGAAAATGTCGCCGCCACAAATCTCGGCTGAAATTCTGAAGAAAATGAAGAAGACCGCCGAAGACTACCTCGGCGAGCCAGTGACCGAAGCGGTAATCACCGTTCCGGCGTACTTCAACGACAGCCAGCGTCAAGCCACCAAAGACGCCGGCCGCATTGCGGGCCTGGACGTAAAACGTATCATCAACGAACCAACCGCAGCCGCTCTGGCTTACGGTATGGACAAGGCGAAGGGCGATCACACCGTGATCGTTTACGACTTGGGCGGCGGTACTTTCGACGTTTCCGTGATCGAAATCGCTGAAGTCGATGGCGAGCACCAGTTCGAAGTTCTGGCCACCAACGGTGACACGTTCCTGGGTGGTGAAGACTTTGACATTCGTCTGATCGACTACCTCGTTGACGAATTCAAGAAAGAAAGCGGCATGAACCTTAAGGGTGATCCGCTGGCCATGCAGCGCCTGAAAGAAGCCGCTGAAAAAGCCAAGATCGAACTGTCTTCGAGCAATTCGACCGACGTGAACCTGCCGTACATCACTGCAGACGCCACCGGTCCTAAGCACTTGAACGTGAAAATCTCCCGCGCCAAGCTCGAAGCGCTGGTAGAAGACCTGGTTCAGCGCACCATCGAACCTTGCCGCATCGCTCTGAAAGACTCTGGCATCGACATTGGAGCCATCAACGACGTGATCCTGGTCGGCGGTCAGACCCGTATGCCACTGGTTCAGAAACTGGTGACCGAGTTCTTCGGTAAAGAAGCGCGTAAAGATGTGAACCCGGACGAAGCCGTTGCCATGGGTGCTGCTATCCAGGGTGCAGTATTGGCCGGTGACGTGAAAGACGTTCTGCTGCTGGACGTTAGCCCGCTGACCCTGGGTATCGAAACCATGGGCGGCGTGATGACCGCGCTGATCGAGAAAAACACCACGATTCCTACCAAGAAATCGCAAGTGTTCTCGACTGCCGACGACAACCAGGGCGCTGTGACCATTCACGTGTTGCAAGGTGAGCGTAAGCAAGCCGCTCAGAACAAGTCTTTGGGCAAGTTCGACCTGGCCGAGATTCCACCAGCTCCACGTGGCGTGCCACAAATTGAAGTGACCTTCGACATCGACGCCAACGGCATTCTGCACGTAGGCGCCAAAGACAAGGCTACCGGCAAGACTCAGTCGATCGTGATCAAGGCCAACTCCGGTCTGTCCGAGGAAGAGATTCAGCAGATGATTCGCGATGCTGAAGCCAACGTCGACGCAGATCGCCAGTTCGAAGAGCTGGCAACCGCTCGCAACCAGGGCGATGCGCTGGTTCACTCGACTCGCAAAATGGTCGCAGACGCTGGCGATAAAGTGACTGCTGAAGAGAAGACTGCAATCGAAGCTGCTGTTGTTGCGCTGGAAGCCGCTGTCAAAGGCGACGACAAGGCCGCGATCGAAGCCAAGGTTGAAGAACTGTCGAAAGTCTCCGCTCCAGTGGCGCAGAAGATGTACGCCGAGCAGGCTCAACCTGCTGAAGGTGCTGCACCGCAAGGCGAATCGGCTGAGAAGGCTGACGACGTCGTCGACGCTGAGTTCGAAGAAGTCAAAGACCACAAGTAAGTTGTTGGTCGGCCGGTTGACTGCCTTTAGGCGGTGACTGGTAGGATGTCGCCGCGCGGGGGCTTGCTCCCGCGTTGGCGTGTCTGGAGTTAGCGAATTTTTACAGCATGCGACAAAGGCGGAGTGAGTGGCTTGTTCGTTAGAGCAAGTTCGGATGCTTGGGCGCCATAGCCAAGGCGCTGCGACGACTCATAGCTCGCTATGGGGAGGAGCGGCAACGCAGGGTTTGGTGTTCAGGCGCCGGAATTGCCTAACGAACAAGCCATTCAGTCCGCCCCCGTGTTGGCGGTATGGCCGGAAATGCTCCTGCTTTTCGAGCCGAAAGTACCGCAATGAATCAAAGACCAGGATCGTTGAATTGACGTGAGTTGGGTCCGGGCCTGTATTGGGGCTCAACGAGTTTGGCAAGGCTCAGGAGAGGTTTGCCGAACGTCCTTAAGAGTGCAAAGACTTATGGCAAAGCGTGACTATTACGAAGTGTTGGGTGTTGAGCGTGGCTCAAGCGAAGCAGACCTGAAAAAGGCCTACCGCCGCCTGGCGATGAAGCACCATCCAGACCGTAATCCCGATGACAAAGCGTCGGAAGATATGTTCAAGGAGGCCAACGAGGCCTACGAAGTCCTGTCCGATTCCAGCAAGCGAGCGGCGTACGACCAGTACGGTCATGCCGGTGTCGACCCAAGCATGGGTGGCGGCGGTGCCGGGTTTGGCGGTCAGAACTTCTCCGACATCTTTGGTGATGTCTTCAGTGACTTCTTCGGCGGCGGTCGCGGCGGTTCTCGTGGCGGCGCTCAGCGTGGCAGCGACCTGCGTTACACCCTGGAACTGAATCTGGAAGAAGCGGTGCGCGGTACGACCGTGAATATCCGTGTTCCGACATTGGTCAACTGCAAGCCGTGCGACGGTTCGGGTGCCAAGAAAGGCTCCTCGCCGATCACTTGCCCGACGTGTGGCGGTATCGGTCAAGTCCGTATGCAGCAGGGCTTTTTCTCGGTGCAGCAGACATGCCCGCGCTGCCATGGCCAGGGCAAGATCATTTCCGATCCGTGCGACTCGTGCGACGGTCAAGGTCGTGTCGAAGAGTACAAAACCCTCTCGGTGAAAGTGCCGGCGGGCGTTGATACCGGTGATCGAATTCGTCTGTCCGGCGAAGGCGAGGCGGGGGCTCAGGGTGGTCCGACTGGCGACCTTTACGTGGTGATCAACGTGCGTGAGCACGCGATCTTCCAGCGCGACGGCAAGCACCTGTTCTGCGAAGTGCCAATCAGCTTTGTCGATGCTGCGCTGGGTGGCGAGCTGGAGATTCCGACCCTTGATGGCCGAGTCAAACTGAAAATCCCTGAAGGCACTCAGACCGGCAAGCAGTTCCGTGTTCGCGGCAAGGGCGTTGCGCCAGTGCGCGGCGGCGGTGCTGGTGACTTGATGTGTCGTGTGGCGGTCGAAACCCCGGTCAACCTGGGTCGTCGTCAGCGCGAATTGCTGGAAGAGTTCCGCAGTTCGCTGGCGGACGACAACAGCCATTCGCCTAAAACCACGGGTTGGTTCGAAGGCGTGAAGCGCTTCTTCGGCGATTTGTAAGGAGTCGGCATGCGACGTATAGCTGTGATGGGCGCTGCCGGGCGCATGGGCAAGATTCTGGTCGAGGCGGTGCAGCAACGCGCGCCGCTGACCGGGCTGACGGCAGCCATCGTACGCTCTGGCAGTACGCTGATTGGCGTGGACGCTGGTGAGCTGGCCTCGCTGGGACGTATCGGCGTTCCACTGTCCGGCAATCTGGACGCGGTGGCAGATGAGTTCGACGTGCTGATCGACTTCACGCTCCCGGAAGTCATGCTGAAAAACCTGGCGTTCTGCCGTAAGGCGGGCAAGGCCATGGTGATCGGCACGACTGGGCTGGACGCCGCGCAGAAGCAGCTGCTGGCCGAGGCCGGCAAGGATATTCCGATCGTGTTCGCCGCCAATTTCAGTGTCGGTGTAAACCTGTCGCTGAAGCTGCTCGACATGGCTGCTCGTGTGCTGGGTGATGACGCGGATATCGAGATCATCGAGGCTCATCATCGGCACAAGATCGATGCGCCTTCAGGTACGGCTCTGCGTATGGGTGAAGTCATCGCAAGCGCCCTGGATCGTGATCTGCAGAAGGTCGCGGTGTATGGTCGCGAAGGTCATACCGGTGTTCGCGAGCGTGAAACGATCGGCTTTGCCACTGTTCGCGGTGGTGATGTGGTTGGCGATCATACGGTGCTGTTCGCCTGCGAGGGTGAGCGGCTGGAGATCACGCATAAAGCGTCCAGTCGCATGACCTTCGCCAAAGGCGCGGTACGTGCTGCGTTGTGGCTGGACGGTCGTGAGCCGGGTCTTTACGACATGCAAGACGTACTCGATCTGCGTTAAGATGCGCCCGAAATCGGGTTCAAATCGTGAGTTTGAGCCCGGTTTTACTTCGCCAAGCGACGTCCTGTCGCATTCCCCGGCCTTTTAGGCTCATTGGCGGTAGACCAAAAATGCCTTTTTCTGTAAGCTACAGCTTTAGTGTGTCCACTAAAAGCGCGCAGAATTATTCGGTGAAGAAGCGGGGTGACGTGTCCATACGTCACTCCGCTTTTTTACAACCTGCGATCGCCCTTTCAGGCTTTATTTACGGGAGGTCTTCTTGACTAAGCCAGCCATACTCGCCCTTGCTGATGGCAGCATTTTTCGCGGCGAAGCCATTGGAGCCGACGGTCAAACCGTTGGTGAGGTGGTGTTCAACACCGCCATGACCGGCTATCAGGAAATCCTTACCGATCCTTCCTACGCCCAACAGATTGTTACCCTGACTTACCCGCACATCGGCAACACCGGCACCACGCCGGAAGACGCCGAGTCCAACCAAGTCTGGTCCGCTGGCCTGGTCATTCGTGACCTGCCGCTGGTTGCGAGCAACTGGCGTAACACGATGTCTCTGTCCGACTACCTGAAAGCCAACAACGTTGTGGCAATCGCCGGTATCGACACTCGCCGCCTGACGCGCATCCTGCGTGAAAAAGGCGCGCAGAACGGCTGCATCATGGCCGGTGACAACATTTCCGAAGAAGCCGCCATCGCCGCCGCCCAGGGTTTCCCTGGCCTCAAAGGCATGGACCTGGCGAAAGTCGTCAGCACCAAAGAGAAGTACGAGTGGCGCTCGACTGTCTGGGATTTGAAAACCGACAGCCACGCGACTATCGAAGCCTCCGAGCTGCCGTACCACGTGGTTGCCTACGACTACGGCGTCAAGCTGAACATCCTGCGCATGCTGGTCGAGCGCGGTTGCCGCGTGACCGTAGTGCCTGCACAGACACCAGCAGCTGAAGCGCTGGCATTGAAGCCGGACGGCGTGTTCCTGTCCAACGGCCCTGGTGATCCGGAGCCTTGCGACTACGCGATCCAGGCGATCAAAGACGTGCTGGAAACCGACATTCCGGTGTTCGGTATCTGCCTCGGTCACCAACTGCTGGCCCTGGCCTCCGGCGCCAAGACCCTGAAAATGGGTCACGGTCACCACGGTGCCAACCACCCGGTCCAGGATCTGGATACCGGTGTGGTGATGATCACCAGCCAGAACCACGGTTTTGCGGTAGACGAAGCAACCTTGCCAGCCAACGTCCGGGCGATTCACAAATCGCTGTTCGACGGCACCCTGCAAGGTATCGAGCTTACCGACAAGAGCGCCTTCAGCTTCCAGGGTCACCCTGAAGCCAGCCCTGGCCCGAACGACGTAGCACCACTGTTTGATCGCTTCATCAATGAAATGGCCAAGCGACGCTAATCGCTCGCCGTGATGTAGCAAAGCTTGGGGGCGGTCCCGACACCGGTGGCCCCCTCAAGACTTCAAAGATTGAACAAGACGGCTTGCCGACTGACCTGCGGATTTGAGTGACAAACCCATGCCAAAACGTACAGACATTAAAAGCATCCTGATTCTCGGCGCTGGCCCTATCGTGATCGGCCAGGCCTGCGAATTCGACTACTCCGGCGCCCAGGCCTGTAAAGCCCTGCGCGAGGAGGGTTACCGCGTCATCCTGGTGAACTCCAATCCAGCGACCATCATGACCGACCCGGACATGGCCGACGCCACCTACATCGAGCCGATCAAGTGGCAGACCGTTGCCAAGATCATCGAGAAAGAGCGCCCGGACGCGCTGCTGCCAACCATGGGTGGCCAGACCGCTCTGAACTGCGCACTGGACCTGGAGCGCGAAGGCGTTCTGGAGAAGTTCGGCGTAGAGATGATCGGCGCCAACGCTGACACCATCGACAAGGCTGAAGACCGTTCGCGCTTCGACAAGGCGATGAAATCCATCGGCCTGGACTGCCCGCGTTCGGGTATCGCCCACAGCATGGAAGAGGCCAACGCGGTCCTCGAGAAGCTCGGCTTCCCGTGCATCATCCGTCCGTCTTTCACCATGGGCGGCACCGGTGGCGGTATCGCTTACAACCGTGAAGAGTTCGAAGAAATCTGCGCCCGCGGTCTCGACCTGTCGCCGACCAAAGAGCTGCTGATCGATGAATCCCTGATCGGCTGGAAAGAATACGAGATGGAGGTTGTCCGCGATAAGAAGGACAACTGCATCATCGTCTGCTCGATCGAAAACTTTGACCCAATGGGCGTGCACACCGGTGACTCGATCACCGTTGCTCCGGCACAAACCCTGACGGACAAGGAATACCAGATCATGCGTAACGCCTCGTTGGCGGTACTGCGTGAGATCGGCGTGGAAACCGGCGGCTCCAACGTTCAGTTCGGCATCTGCCCGGACACCGGCCGTATGGTCGTGATCGAGATGAACCCGCGTGTATCCCGCTCTTCGGCACTGGCCTCGAAAGCCACAGGTTTCCCGATTGCGCGTATTGCCGCCAAGCTGGCGATCGGCTACACCCTGGACGAGCTGCAGAACGAAATCACCGGCGGCGCTACTCCCGCATCTTTCGAGCCGTCCATCGACTACGTCGTCACCAAGCTGCCACGCTTCGCCTTCGAGAAATTCCCGAAAGCCGACGCACGCCTGACCACTCAAATGAAGTCGGTCGGTGAAGTCATGGCCATCGGCCGGACGTTCCAGGAATCTCTGCAGAAAGCCCTGCGCGGTCTGGAAGTGGGTGTTTGCGGTCTGGACGAGAAGCTCGACCTGAGCAACCCGGAAAGCATGAGCGTGCTCAAGCGCGAACTGACCGTGCCGGGTGCCGAGCGTATCTGGTACGTGGCTGACGCCTTCCGCGCCGGCCTGTCGGTCGAAGACATCTTCGGCATGAACATGATCGATCCGTGGTTCCTGGTGCAGATCGAAGATCTGATCAAGGAAGAAGAGAAGGTCAAGACCCTGGGTCTGGCCAGCATCGACCGCGACTTGATGTTCCGCCTCAAGCGCAAAGGCTTCTCCGACATGCGTCTGGCCAAGCTGCTGGGCGTGACCGAGAAAGCCCTGCGTCGCCACCGTCACAAGCTGGAGATCTTCCCGGTCTACAAGCGCGTTGACACCTGCGCAGCCGAGTTCGCCACCGACACCGCCTACATGTACTCGACTTACGAGGAAGAGTGCGAAGCCGCACCATCGGGCCGCGACAAGATCATGATCCTCGGCGGCGGTCCAAACCGTATCGGCCAGGGCATCGAGTTCGACTACTGCTGCGTGCACGCGGCACTGGCCCTGCGCGAAGACGGTTACGAGACCATCATGGTCAACTGCAACCCGGAAACCGTTTCCACCGACTACGACACCTCCGATCGCCTGTACTTCGAGCCAGTGACCCTGGAAGACGTGCTGGAAATCTGCCGCGTCGAGAAGCCAAAAGGCGTGATCGTCCAGTACGGCGGCCAAACCCCGCTGAAACTGGCGCGTGCCCTGGAAGAAGCTGGCGTGCCGATCATCGGCACCAGCCCTGACGCAATTGACCGTGCCGAAGACCGTGAGCGCTTCCAGCAAATGGTTGAGCGCCTGAACCTGCGTCAGCCGCCAAACGCCACCGTGCGCAGCGAAGACGAAGCGATTCGTGCCGCCACCAAGATCGGTTACCCGCTGGTGGTGCGTCCGTCCTACGTATTGGGCGGCCGTGCGATGGAAATCGTCTACGAAGAAGAAGAGCTCAAGCGCTACCTGCGCGATGCGGTGAAAGTGTCCAACGACAGCCCGGTGCTGCTCGACCACTTCCTCAACTGCGCCATCGAAATGGACGTGGATGCGGTCTGCGACGGCACCGACGTGGTGATCGGCGCGATCATGCAGCACATCGAGCAGGCTGGCGTTCACTCCGGTGACTCCGCATGCTCCCTGCCGCCGTACTCGCTGCCTGCACACATCCAGGACGAGATGCGCGAACAGGTCAAGAAAATGGCCCTGGAACTGGGCGTTGTCGGCCTGATGAACGTTCAGTTGGCGCTGCAAGGCGAAGACATCTACGTCATCGAAGTCAACCCGCGCGCTTCCCGTACCGTACCGTTCGTGTCCAAGTGCATCGGTGTTTCCCTGGCAATGATCGCTGCTCGCGTGATGGCCGGTAAGACCCTGAAGGAAATCGGCTTCACCAAAGAAATCATTCCGAACTTCTACAGTGTGAAAGAGGCGGTGTTCCCATTCGCCAAATTCCCTGGCGTGGACCCGATCCTGGGCCCAGAGATGAAGTCCACCGGTGAAGTGATGGGCGTGGGCGACACCTTTGGCGAAGCATTCGCCAAGGCCCAGATGGGCGCCAGCGAAGTGCTGCCGACCGGCGGTACTGCGTTCATCAGCGTGCGTGACGACGACAAGCCACTGGTTGCAGGCGTGGCCCGTGATCTGATCAACTTGGGTTTCGAAGTGGTCGCCACTGCCGGTACTGCCAAGCTGATCGAAGCCGCAGGCCTGAAAGTGCGTCGTGTGAATAAGGTGACCGAAGGTCGTCCGCACGTGGTCGACATGATCAAGAACGACGAAGTCACTCTGATCATCAACACCACCGAAGGCCGTCAGTCGATCGCTGATTCCTATTCCATTCGTCGTAATGCCTTGCAGCACAAGATTTACTGCACCACAACTATTGCTGCTGGCGAAGCTATCTGCGAAGCGCTGAAGTTCGGTCCCGAGAAGACCGTGCGCCGCTTGCAGGATCTACACGCAGGATTGAAGGCATGATCAAGTACCCAATGACCGTCAAGGGCGCAAAGGCCCTGGAAGAAGAACACACTCACCTGACCAAGGTCGTCCGCCCGAAGCTCAGCCAGGACATCGGCACGGCCCGCGAGTTGGGTGACCTGAAGGAAAACGCCGAATACCACGCTGCTCGTGAGCAGCAAGGTATGGTTGAGGCGCGGATTCGTGACATTGAAGGCCGGATTCAGAATCAGGTCATCATTGATGTCACGACCATTCCTCACACCGGTAAAGTGATTTTCGGTACCACCGTTGAAATCGCCAATGTCGAGACTGACGAGCGCGTCACTTACCACATCGTGGGTGAGGATGAGGCTGACTTCAAACTCGGCAAGATTTCGGTCGGCTCGCCACTGGCCCGCGCCTTGATAGCCAAGGAAGAGGGTGATGTGGTTGCCGTGAAAACGCCTGGCGGCGTTATCGAGTACGAGATTGTCGAAGTACGCCACATCTAAACGCAGGCGCCCGCTACGTGCGGGTGCCATGCTTTGGCAGCTGACTCAGATGTTGTGGGTCGGCGGCCTGTGGCTGTTGCACATTGGTCTGCTGCCGGTGCTGGGCCGAATTGGTTTGGCACCGCTGCTGATCGACGAAATTGCAGGCATGCTTGATGCGCTGATGGTGGGGTTCGCCGCAGCGTGTGTGATTTTTCAGGCTTTGGTGCTGGTTCAGGCCGAGGGCCTTGCCAGTCTATGGCGCGATATTCGCGGGCAACTGCTGATGATGGCGCTGTATGCGTGTGCGATGTATGTCGCGGTGCGTATCGGCTGGCCGGATGCCGTGCGTTGGCAGGTGTTCAGCTATCTTGTTCTGGGGTTTTCCGGGCTGGTGCTGGTGTTGCAACCGGTGCCTGGATGGAGTGGCAGGGTGCGCGAAGCACACCCTTGACCCTTGTCATCACTTGAAGCGATGAACGTTCGACAGCTGCTTGTTGACGCTGAAGTTCTTGCGGTAAATCAGTGCCATCTTGCCGATGACCTGAACCAGGTCCGCTTTGCCGACCTTGCACAGTTCTGCAATGTTCGCCAGGCGCGACTCGCGATCGAGGATGTTGAGCTTGATTTTAATCAGCTCGTGATCCGCCAAAGCGCGTTCAAGTTCGGCTAACACACCTTCAGTCAAACCGTTGTCAGCCACAGTCAAAACTGGTTTCAGATGGTGGCCAATGGATTTGTACTGTTTCTTCTGCTCTTGAGTGAGCGGCATAATCTGACCCCTGCGTCTGATCTTGTAAAAAGCGGCGGCCAGTTTACCCGAGCGAGTACGGGACCGCCCAGTTAATCACGACCCGTTTTATTTTCGAGGTGGCCCGTGGCCCGTTCCAAGACAAGCCTTAAGTGGCTGCAAAGACATGTCAATGATCCCTATGTGAAGCAGGCGCAGAAGGATGGTTACCGCTCGCGTGCGAGTTACAAGCTTCTGGAGGTCCAGGAGAAGTACAAGCTGATCCGTCCGGGTATGAGTGTTGTCGACCTGGGTGCGGCGCCCGGCGGCTGGTCGCAGGTCACTAGTCGGCTGATCGGTGGTCAGGGGCGTCTGATCGCCTCGGACATCCTGGAAATGGACAGCATTCCGGACGTGACTTTCATCCAGGGTGACTTCACCCAGGACGAAGTGCTCGCTCAGATCCTTGAAGCCGTGGGTAATTCGCAGGTGGACCTTGTGATTTCCGATATGGCCCCCAATATGAGTGGTACGCCTGAGGTGGACATGCCAAAAGCCATGTTTCTATGTGAGCTGGCTCTTGATCTGGCGGCCCGGATACTCAAGCCGGGTGGTAATTTCGTGATCAAGGTGTTTCAGGGCGAAGGGTTTGATGCTTACGTGAAGGACGCTCGTCAGAAATTCGACAAGGTCCAGATGATCAAGCCGGACTCTTCCCGTGGCAGTTCCCGCGAGCAATACATGCTGGCTTGGGGCTACCGCGGCCGTAGTGAGTAAATCGAGGTTTTTTTGCGGGTCGATAGGATTTTCGTATTTCGCCCCGTGAGCATTAGCGAATATTGTGTAGAAAGTGTTTCACAAAGGGTTACAGACGGCGCCTGCCAGAGTCGTAGGTAATGTAGTAAGTTAGGCCGGTGAATATCATGCGAAGCGCGCGCCATTAGCGGAGCTTGCTTCAGAGGGTAGTTAATTGAACGATATGGCAAAGAATCTGATCCTGTGGTTGATCATCGCGGCTGTCCTGGTGACAGTGATGAACAACTTCTCCAGCCCTAATGAGCCGCAGACCCTCAACTATTCCGACTTCATCCAGCAGGTCAAGGATGGCAAGGTCGAGCGCGTAGCAGTTGACGGCTACGTGATTACCGGCAAACGCAACGATGGCGACAGCTTCAAGACCATTCGTCCGGCCATCCAGGACAACGGTCTGATCGGCGACCTCGTGGACAATCATGTCGTAGTCGAAGGCAAACAGCCTGAACAGCAAAGCATCTGGACTCAGCTCCTGGTCGCAAGCTTCCCGATCCTGGTGATCATTGCCGTATTCATGTTCTTCATGCGGCAGATGCAGGGCGGCGGCGGTGGAAAGGGCGGGCCAATGAGCTTCGGCAAGAGCAAGGCGCGCCTGCTCTCCGAAGATCAGGTGAAAACCACCTTGGGTGACGTTGCCGGTTGCGACGAAGCCAAGGAAGAGGTTGGTGAGTTGGTCGAGTTCCTGCGTGATCCGGGCAAATTCCAGCGTCTGGGCGGTCGCATTCCTCGCGGCGTGCTGATGGTGGGTCCTCCGGGTACCGGTAAAACCTTGCTGGCCAAGGCCATTGCCGGCGAAGCCAAAGTGCCGTTCTTCACCATTTCCGGTTCTGACTTCGTCGAAATGTTCGTCGGTGTCGGTGCCAGCCGTGTTCGCGACATGTTTGAACAGGCCAAGAAACACGCTCCATGCATTATCTTCATCGATGAAATCGACGCCGTCGGTCGCCACCGTGGCGCCGGCATGGGTGGCGGTCACGACGAGCGCGAGCAGACACTCAACCAGTTGCTGGTAGAGATGGACGGCTTTGAAATGAATGACGGTATTATCGTCATCGCTGCAACCAACCGTCCGGACGTACTGGACCCTGCGTTGCTGCGTCCGGGCCGTTTCGACCGTCAGGTTGTCGTCGGTCTGCCGGATATCCGTGGTCGCGAGCAGATTCTCAAGGTTCACATGCGAAAAGTGCCAATGGGTGACGATGTCGCTCCGGCTGTGATCGCTCGTGGTACCCCTGGTTTTTCCGGTGCTGACCTGGCTAACCTGGTGAACGAAGCGTCGTTGTTCGCGGCCCGTGCCGGCAAGCGCATCGTCGAAATGAAAGAGTTCGAATTGGCCAAAGACAAGATCATGATGGGCGCCGAGCGCAAATCCATGGTCATGTCCGAGAAAGAGAAGCAGAACACCGCTTATCACGAAGCAGGTCACGCAATTGTTGGTCGTGTCGTGCCTGAGCATGATCCGGTCTACAAGGTGTCTATCATTCCTCGCGGTCGTGCGCTGGGTGTGACCATGTTCCTGCCGGAAGAAGATCGCTACAGCCTGTCCAAGCGTGCGTTGATCAGCCAGATCTGCTCGTTGTACGGCGGCCGTATTGCTGAAGAGATGACCCTGGGCTTCGATGGTGTGACCACCGGTGCGTCCAACGACATCATGCGTGCCAGCCAGATTGCACGGAACATGGTAACCAAGTGGGGCTTGTCGGAAAAACTCGGTCCGTTGATGTACGCAGAAGAAGAGGGTGAAGTGTTCCTCGGTCGCGGCGGTGGCGGTCAGGGTGCAAGCTTCTCCGGTGAGACAGCCAAGTTGATCGACTCCGAAGTGCGCAGCATCATTGATCAGTGCTACGGCACAGCCAAGCAGATCCTCACCGATAACCGTGACAAGCTCGACGCCATGGCTGATGCCTTGATGAAGTACGAAACGATCGATGCTGATCAGATCGACGACATCATGGCGGGGCGTACGCCTCGTGAGCCTCGCGACTGGTCGGGCGGCACCGGTACCTCCGGAACGCCTCCGGTGGCACAGGATCCGCGTCCGGAAACACCGATCGGCGGTCCGGCTGCTGACGTTTAAGGTTTGAAATGACTTCTGTTCAGTCCTCGACCCGGTTGCCTTGCGGCAATCGGGTTCTTGATTTAGCCCTGACGCACGTCATGGGTATTCTCAATGTCACTCCCGATTCCTTCTCTGATGGCGGCCAATATAGCCAGCTCGATGCGGCTTTGCGCCACGCTGAGGCTATGGTGGCGGCTGGCGCGACGTTGATTGATGTCGGTGGCGAATCGACCCGGCCGGGTGCCAGGGTGGTTTCACCGCTGGAAGAGCTTGAGCGCGTAGCTCCGGTCGTCGAGCGAATTCACCGAGAGCTGGATGTCATTATCTCGGTCGACACTTCCACGCCAGCTGTGATGCGCGAAGCCGCACGACTTGGCGCTGGGTTGATCAATGACGTGCGCTCGCTGCGGCGCGATGGCGCTCTGGATGCGGCCGCAGCCACTGGCCTGCCAGTCTGTCTGATGCATATGCTCGGTGAGCCGGGCGACATGCAGGACAATCCGCAGTATCAGGACGTCACGAAAGAGGTGGGCGAGTTCCTCGCTGAGCGCATGGCGCAGTGTGCGTCGGTAGGAATTACAGCGGACCGGGTCATCCTTGATCCGGGCTTTGGCTTCGCAAAAACCTTGCAGCACAATCTAAGCTTGTTCAAGCATATGGAAGCCTTGCATGCCTTGGGGCGGCCCCTGTTGGTCGGGGTTTCGCGAAAGAGCATGATAGGTCAGGCGTTGAATCGCCCGGTCGGAGAGCGCCTGTATGGCGGTCTGGCGCTCGCAGCGCTGGCTTCGGCCAAGGGGGCGCGTATATTGCGCGTCCATGATGTGGCCGAAACCGTCGATGTGGTGCGAATGATCGCCGCAGTGGAATCAGCCGAATAAGAATGATGGAGTACTTATGACTAAGAAATACTTTGGCACCGACGGCATTCGTGGTCGGGTCGGCGAATATCCGATTACTCCTGACTTCATGCTCAAGCTCGGCTGGGCTGCTGGTATGGCGTTCCGCAAAATGGGCGCCTGCAAGGTATTGGTGGGCAAGGACACTCGGATCTCTGGCTATATGTTCGAATCTGCGCTCGAGGCCGGACTTACTTCAGCAGGTGCCGATGTCATGCTTCTGGGGCCGATGCCGACACCGGCCATTGCCTACCTGACGCGTACCTTCCAGGCCGAAGCGGGCATCGTGATCAGTGCCTCGCACAACCCTCACGATGACAATGGCATCAAGTTTTTCTCCGGGAAGGGCACCAAGCTTCCTGATGAAGTCGAACATATGATCGAAGAGTTGCTCGACACCCCGATGACCGTGGTTGAGTCGAGCAAGATCGGCAAGGTATCGCGCATCAACGATGCTTCAGGCCGTTATATCGAATTCTGCAAAAGCAGCGTCCCGACCGGCACTAGCTTCGCGGGCATGAAGATCGTGATCGACTGCGCTCATGGCGCGACCTACAAGGTGGCGCCTAGTGTATTCCGTGAGCTGGGGGCCGATGTCGTTGTACTTTCTGCTCATCCTAACGGCCTGAACATCAATGAAAATTGCGGTTCGACCCATATGGAGCCGCTGCAAGCTGCCGTATTGGCCGAGCATGCTGATTTGGGTATCGCCTTTGACGGTGATGGTGATCGGGTTCAGATGGTCGATCATACCGGTGCTGTCGTCGACGGTGATGAGTTGCTGTTTATCATTGCTCGCGACCTGCATGTGCAAGGCAAGTTGCAGGGGGGGGTGGTCGGTACGCTGATGAGTAACCTGGGGTTGGAGCTCGCCCTGGCGGATCTGGCAATTCCTTTTGTGCGGGCTAATGTTGGCGACCGGTATGTAATCTCCGAGTTGCTGGAGCGCGATTGGCTGGTGGGTGGTGAAAATTCGGGCCACATTGTCTGCTTTAACCACACCACCACCGGTGACGCGATCATTGCTGCATTGCAGGTTTTGATGGCGTTGAAGGCCCGCTCCGAGGGGTTGGCGCAATCGCGTCAGGCGCTGCGCAAGTGCCCACAGGTGCTGATCAATGTGCGATTCGGCGGCGGCGCGAGCCCCCTCGATCATCCTGCGGTCAAAGAGGCCAGCGAGCGCGTTACCCAGGCCATGGCTGGTCGTGGGCGCGTGCTGTTGCGCAAGTCCGGGACGGAGCCGCTGGTGCGGGTCATGGTCGAAGGCGAGGACGAAACACAGGTTCGCGGCTACGCCGAAGAGCTGGCAAAACTGGTTACTGAAGTTTCTGCCTGATTTCGGCTTGCCAGCCATGATTGTGTTGGGTAACATCTGCGCCCACTTTGACCGACGAGGTACAGCATGCGTCGCCCTATGGTAGCTGGTAACTGGAAGATGCACGGTACCCGCGCCAGCGTCGCTGAGCTGATCAATGGCCTTCGTCATCTGGCCTTGCCGAGCGATGTTGATGTAGCGGTATTCCCGCCTTGCTTGCATATCAATCAAGTGATTGATGGCCTGGAAGGAAAGTCGATTTCGGTCGGCGCGCAGAATTCTGCGGTGGAGTCCATGCAAGGTGCATTGACCGGTGAGATTTCGCCGAGTCAGTTGGTGGATGCAGGTTGTTCCCTGGTGCTTGTCGGGCACTCCGAGCGCCGCCAGATGATGGGCGAGCAGGACGGAATGCTGATTCGCAAGTTCGCAGCGGCACAGGCATGTGGCTTGATTCCGGTGTTGTGCGTAGGGGAAACCCTTGAAGAGCGCGAAGCTGGAAAAACTCTTGAGGTTGTCGGGCGTCAGCTAGGCAGTATCATTGAGGAGCTCGGTGTTGGTGCTTTTGCAAAGGCAGTAATCGCTTACGAGCCGGTCTGGGCCATTGGTACCGGGCTGACTGCTTCGCCGCAACAGGCGCAGGATGTGCATGCAGCCATTCGCGCTCAGTTGGCGGCAGAGAATTCTGAGGTCGCACAAGGTGTGCGGCTTCTATACGGCGGCAGCGTGAAGGCGGCCAATGCGGTCGAACTGTTCGGCATGCCGGATATCGATGGGGGGCTCATTGGTGGGGCTTCCCTGAATGCAGATGAGTTCGGTGCGATTTGTCGCGCCGCGGGAAACTGAAAAAATGCTGGAAACAGTCGTAGTCGTTTTTCATCTGCTGGGTGCGTTGGGCGTAGTTGCTCTGGTATTGCTGCAGCAGGGTAAAGGTGCGGATGCTGGCGCGTCTTTCGGAGCAGGTGCTTCAAATACTGTGTTCGGAAGCCAAGGTTCCTCTACCTTTCTTAGTAAGTTTACTGCTATACTTGCCGCCGGTTTCTTCATAACCAGCTTGGGGTTAGGTTACTTTGCTAAAGAGAAGGCTCATCAGCTGACTCAAGTAGGTTTGCCAAACCCGGCAGTGTTGGAAGTTCCAAAGCAACAACCGGCTTCTGATGATGTACCGGTGCTTCAAGAGCAAAAGTCGGCTACTCCAGCGACTGACGTGCCTCCAGCTCAAGAGCAAAAGTAAGAAGGGTTTCAAACGTAGTATTGCCGAGGTGGTGGAATTGGTAGACACGCAACCTTGAGGTGGTTGTGCCCATAGGGTGTAGGGGTTCGAGTCCCCTTCTCGGTACCAATTATCAGGAGAGCCCGCTGTTGCGGGCTTTCTTGTAGGTGGAAGGTTACATTGACCCTGTCAGGGATCGGTCGTATACTTCCGCCCCAGCTTTGTCGCGGGGTGGAGCAGTCTGGTAGCTCGTCGGGCTCATAACCCGAAGGTCGTCGGTTCAAATCCGGCCCCCGCAACCAGTTTAAGGAGCCCCTTTTAAGGGGCTTTTTGTTAGCTGGACACTTTCAACGCCGCTGTTCGACGGCGTTTCAAGGATGGGCGTTTCGCCCATTTTTTTATTTTGCACAGCATGCACATACATGCACGAGGGGGTTCAGGTGTCGAGCAAGCTAGAAGAGTTGCAGGCCTTGCTGGCCCCGGTGGTCGTGGCCCTAGGCTATGAATGCTGGGGTATTGAGTTTTCGGCTCAAGGTCGCCACTCAATGTTGCGCGTTTATATCGATAAAGAGGGCGGTGTGCTGGTGGACGATTGTGCCATTGTCAGCCGTCAGATCAGTGGTGTTCTGGATGTTGAAGATCCAATCGCCGTTGAATACACCCTTGAAGTTTCCTCGCCTGGCATGGAACGCCCGCTGTTCACTATTGAGCAGTTTGCAAAATTTGCCGGTGAACAAGTGAAGATCAAGCTGCGCTCGCCTTTTGAAGGCCGACGCAACTTTCAGGGCCTTCTGCGCGGTGTAGAAGAGCAGGACGTCGTGGTGCAGGTAGAAGACCATGAGTTCCTGTTGCCGATCGATATGATCGACAAGGCCAACATTATTCCCAGTTTTGACTGAGACGCGGATCCCGCGGATCCAATGGCTTGCGAAAGGCGAGGCGTACGATGAGCAAAGAAGTACTGCTGGTTGTTGAGTCGGTATCCAATGAAAAGGGCGTACCGGCAAACGTAATTTTTGAAGCGCTGGAGCTGGCTCTGGCCACTGCTACCAAAAAACGTTTTGAGGACGAAGTCGATCTGCGTGTGGAAATCAATCGCCACACCGGTGCTTACGAGACTTTCCGTCGCTGGACTGTTGTCGAAGAAGCAGACCTGGACGATCCGGCCATCGAAACCTGGCCGAGCAAGGTTGCCGAAACGCATCCTGGTGCTCAGGTTGGTGATGTAGTCGAAGAAAAGATCGAATCCATCGAGTTCGGCCGCATCGCTGCACAGACTGCCAAGCAAGTCATCGTGCAGAAAGTTCGCGAAGCCGAGCGCGCTCAAGTGGTTGATGCCTATCGCGAGCGCCTGGGAGAAATCATCTCCGGCACCGTGAAGAAAGTGACCCGCGACAACGTGATCGTCGACCTGGGCAACAACGCCGAAGCGTTGCTGGCTCGTGAAGACATCATTTCTCGCGAAACCTTCCGGGTTGGCGTGCGTCTGCGTGCGCTGCTCAAGGAAATCCGCACCGAGAACCGCGGCCCGCAGCTGATCCTGTCGCGTACTGCGCCGGAAATGCTGATCGAGTTGTTCCGCATCGAAGTGCCGGAAATCGCTGAAGGCCTGATCGAAGTAATGGCTGCGTCCCGTGATCCGGGTTCGCGCGCCAAGATCGCGGTCCGCTCCAAGGACAAACGCATCGACCCGCAAGGCGCTTGCATCGGTATGCGCGGTTCGCGCGTCCAGGCAGTGTCGGGTGAGTTGGGCGGTGAGCGTGTGGACATCGTCCTGTGGGACGACAACCCGGCTCAGTTTGTGATCAATGCAATGTCGCCGGCTGAAGTGGCGGCAATTATCGTTGACGAAGATGCCCATGCAATGGACATCGCCGTTGGCGCAGACAATCTGGCTCAGGCCATTGGTCGGGGTGGTCAGAACGTGCGTCTGGCTAGCCAGTTGACTGGCTGGACCCTGAACGTGATGACCGAATCGGACATCCAGGCTAAGCAGCAAGCAGAAACCGGCGACATCCTGCGCAACTTCATCGACGAGCTGGAAGTCGACGAAGACCTGGCACAGGTGCTGGTAGATGAAGGCTTTACCAGCCTGGAAGAGATTGCCTACGTACCGTTGGAAGAAATGCTCAACATCGACGGCTTTGACGAAGAAACCGTCAACGAGCTTCGCGCTCGCGCCAAGGATCGTTTGTTGACCAAAGCCATCGCTACTGAGGAAAAGCTGGCAGACGCCCATCCGGCCGAAGACCTGCTCTCGCTTGAGGGTATGGACAAGGATTTGGCGATGGAACTGGCGGTGCGCGGCGTAATTACCCGCGAAGACCTGGCCGAGCAGTCTATTGACGACCTGCTCGACATCGACGGCATTGACGATGATCGTGCCGGCAAGTTGATCATGGCCGCCCGAGCCCACTGGTTCGAGTAATTAGGCGCGGCCTGAGGAGAGAAGTGCATGACGCAAGTCACGGTGAAACAACTGGCCGATGAGGTCAAAACACCGGTAGAGCGCCTGTTGCAGCAGATGCGTGAGGCAGGTCTGCCGCACACCGCCGCCGAAGAACATGTGACTGACAGTGAGAAGCAATCTTTGCTGACTCACTTGAAAAGCAGCCACAAGGCGAAAGTGGAAGAACCACGCAAGATCACACTGCAGCGTAAAACCACCAGCACCCTGCGTGTTGCTGGCAGCAAAAGCATCAGTGTTGAAGTACGTAAAAAGAAAGTTTTCGTACAGCGCAGCCCGGAAGAAATCGAAGCCGAGCGCAAACGCGAACTGGAAGAACGTCGCGCAGTAGAAAATGCTGCACGTCAGAAGGCTGAAGAAGAAGCCAAGCGTCGCGCCGAAGAAGAAGCGCGTCGCCAGCCAGCTGCTGCGCAATCCGCTACTAACGACGCCGTTGCAGCACCTGCTGCAGTTGCCGAGCCAGTACGTGAAAGCGCGCCGGTTGTGGCTGCTGCACCAGCGCCGTCTGCCGATGTTCGCAACAAGCAGAACGAGCAGCGCCGTCCGGACAAACCACGTGCCGACGATAACAGTCGTCGTGGCAGTGGCGATGGTGAGCGCAAAAACGCTCCGCATCGTGCTTCGGTCAAAGAGAAAGCGCCTGCTCCACGCGTTGCCCCACGTACTACCGACGAAGAAAGCGATGGCTTCCGTCGTGGTGGTCGCGGCAAGGCCAAGCTGAAGAAGCGCAACGCTCACGGTTTCCAGAGCCCAACCGGCCCTGTAGTGCGCGAAGTGAAGATCGGCGAGACCATCACTGTTGGCGATCTCGCCCAGCAGATGTCGGTCAAGGCTGCTGAAATCATCAAGTTCATGTTCAAACTGGGTACTCCAGCGACCATCAACCAGGTACTGGATCAGGAAACTGCCCAACTGGTTGCTGAAGAGCTGGGCCACAAAGTGACCCTGGTCAGCGACACCGCCCTGGAAGATTCCCTGGCCGAGTCCCTGAAGTTTGAAGGTGAAGCGTTCTCCCGTGCTCCAGTCGTGACCGTAATGGGCCACGTTGACCACGGTAAGACCTCGCTGCTCGACTATATCCGTCGTGCCAAGGTAGCTGCTGGCGAAGCCGGCGGTATCACCCAGCACATCGGTGCGTACCACGTTGAAACTGATCGCGGCATGGTCACGTTCCTCGATACCCCGGGTCACGCTGCGTTTACCGCAATGCGTGCTCGTGGTGCCAAGGCGACTGACATCGTGATCCTGGTAGTTGCAGCGGACGACGGCGTGATGCCGCAGACCGTTGAAGCTGTCCAGCACGCCAAGGCTGCCGGTGTTCCTCTGGTAGTTGCAGTGAACAAAATCGACAAGCCGGGCGCTGATCTCGATCGCATCCGTAGCGAACTGTCGGTTCACGGCGTGACTTCGGAAGAGTGGGGCGGTGACACTCCGTTCGTATCGGTTTCGGCGAAAGTCGGTACTGGCGTGGACGAGTTGCTTGAAGCTGTTCTGCTGCAAGCTGAAGTTCTGGAACTGAAAGCGACTCCTTCGGCTCCTGGCCGTGGCGTCGTGGTTGAATCGCGTCTCGACAAAGGTCGTGGCCCGGTTGCTACCGTTCTGGTTCAAGACGGCACCCTGCGCCAAGGCGACATGGTGCTGGTCGGTTCGAACTATGGCCGCGTTCGCGCCATGCTCGACGAGAACGGCAAGCCAATCAAGGAAGCCGGTCCTTCCATCCCTGTCGAGATTCTCGGCCTGGACGGTACCCCGGACGCTGGCGACGAGATGAGCGTAGTTGCTGACGAGAAGAAAGCCCGTGAAGTGGCTCTGTTCCGTCAAGGCAAGTTCCGCGAAGTCAAACTGGCCCGTGCTCACGCCGGCAAGCTTGAAAACATCTTCGAGAACATGGGTCAGGAAGAGAAGAAGACGCTCAACATCGTCCTCAAATCCGACGTCCGTGGTTCGCTGGAAGCGTTGAACGGTGCCTTGAACGGCCTGGGTAACGACGAAGTGCAAGTGCGTGTTGTCGGTGGCGGTGTCGGTGGTATCACCGAGTCCGACGCCAACCTGGCACTGGCCTCCAACGCTGTACTGTTCGGCTTCAACGTGCGTGCCGATGCTGGCGCTCGCAAGATCGTCGAGCAGGAAGGTCTGGATATGCGTTACTACAACGTGATCTACGACATCATCGAAGACGTCAAGAAAGCCCTCACCGGTATGCTGGGCAGCGATGTTCGCGAGAACATCCTGGGTACCGCTGAAGTGCGTGACGTGTTCCGTTCGCCGAAGTTTGGCGCGATCGCCGGTTGCATGGTTATCGAAGGTGTTGTTCACCGTAACCGTCCAATCCGTGTACTGCGTGAAGACATCGTTATCTTCGAAGGCGAGCTGGAATCCCTGCGCCGCTTCAAGGATGACGCTTCCGAAGTACGTGCCGGCATGGAATGCGGTATCGGCGTGAAGAGCTACAACGACGTCAAAGTCGGTGACAAGATCGAAGTCTTCGAGAAGGTTCAGGTTGCTCGCAGCCTCTAACTCGCGCACTTCAAGGGCCACGATGAGCCGCCGCATGCAGATGCGCAGCGCAGCGTCAGGACTCTAAACGCAACGCCCGGTCTGGCTTTTGTCAGGCCGGGCGTTTGCCGCTTTCAGACCCCATGGGTTTCACCGTGTGGCAGTAACAGGTAACAAGACATGGCAAAAGAATACAGCCGTACCCAACGTATCGGCGATCAGATGCAGCGTGAGCTGGCACAGCTGATCCGTCGTGAAGTCAAAGACCCGCGCGTCGGCCTGGTCACCATTACCGCTGTTGAAGTCAGCCGTGACGTCGGTCACGCCAAGATCTTCATCACCGTGATGGGGCAAGACAACGCTGAAGACATCGCGCAAAGCATCAAGGTGCTCAACTCCGCTGCCGGTTTCCTGCGCATGCAGTTGGCTCGCGAAATGAAGTTGCGCAGCGTTCCACAGTTGCACTTCCACTACGACGAAAGCGTCGTGCGTGGTGCTCATCTGTCGGCATTGATCGAACGTGCGGTAGCTGAAGACAATCAGCATCCGGTTGCGGCAGAAGCCGAAGACACCAAGGAGTAATCGGTGGCTCAGGTCAAACGTATCCGTCGTAACGTCAGCGGCATCATCCTGCTCGACAAGCCATTGGGGTTCACCTCCAATGCGGCGTTGCAGAAGGTTCGCTGGCTGCTGAACGCCGAGAAGGCCGGGCACACCGGCAGTCTCGACCCGCTGGCCACCGGCGTGTTGCCGTTGTGCTTCGGTGAGGCCACCAAGTTTTCGCAATACCTGCTCGATTCCGACAAGGGTTACGAAACCCTGGCGCAACTGGGCAAGACCACCACCACGGCCGATGCCGAGGGTGAAGTTTTGCTGGAGCGCCCGGTGACCGTTGGTCGCGCCGATGTCGAAGCGGTACTGCCAAAATTTCGTGGGCAAATCAGCCAGATACCGCCCATGTACTCGGCGCTCAAGCGTGATGGCCAGCCGTTGTACAAGCTGGCCCGGGCAGGTGAAGTAGTGGAGCGCGAACCGCGTTCTGTTACTATTACGCGCTTGGAATTACTGGCCTTTGAAGGTGATACTGCGCGGCTTGCAGTGGATTGCACCAAAGGTACCTATATCCGCACCCTGGTGGAGGATATCGGTGAGCAACTCGGTTGTGGCGCATACGTTGCTGAGCTGCGACGTACCCAGGCCGGGCCTTTCACGCTGGCACAGACAGTCACGCTGGAAGAGTTGGAAGCAGTACATGCCGAAGGCGGCAACGAAGCGGTCGACCGCTTTTTGATGCCTTCGGACAGCGGCCTGCTGGATTGGCCTCTGTTGCAGTTCTCGGAGCACAGCTCGTTCTACTGGCTTAACGGCCAACCGGTACGAGCCCCGGATGCACCGAAGTTCGGCATGGTACGGGTACAGGATCACAATGGTCGCTTCATCGGTATCGGTGAAGTGAGCGAAGACGGGCGCATCGCGCCGCGTCGACTGATTCGGTCAGAATGACCGGACGAGGGTGGCTGTTAACAGGCACGGTCACTACTCATTTTTAGATACAGGGATTTGTCCCTGGCCTGTTGAAACTGTTTTTTTGAAACAGTTTCCTGATAAAAGGATTGCCTCATGGCTCTCGACGTTCAAGAAAAAGCTCAAATCGTAGCTGACTACCAGCAAGCTGTTGGTGACACTGGTTCGCCAGAAGTGCAAGTTGCACTGCTGACCCACAACATCAACAAGCTGCAAGGTCACTTCAAGGCCAACGGTAAAGATCACCACTCCCGTCGTGGTCTGATTCGCATGGTAAACCAGCGTCGTAAGCTGCTGGACTACCTGAAAGGCAAGGATCTTGGCCGTTACCAGGCTCTGATCGGTCGCCTGGGTCTGCGTCGCTAATAAGCGATTGCGCTAGAGGTTGGTTGTCTGTCGTACGTCAGTGGGTTTCCCGCTGGCGCATGGCAGGCTCCCAGCCTCAAGTTTTATCTGGATACCTGCTTTACCTGGACAATGACAGTCGGGCCGATTCCCGGCGTTGCCCAAGAATTTCGCAAGAAGACAAGTTCCCCAAGAGCCACAAAAGAAGGTAGGACACCGTGAACCCGGTAATCAAAAAATTCCAGTTCGGTCAGTCGACCGTTACCCTCGAGACTGGCCGTATCGCCCGTCAGGCCTCCGGCGCAGTATTGGTCACCGTTGACGACGACGTCAGCGTATTGGTGACTGTGGTCGGCGCCAAGCAAGCCGATCCAGGCAAGGGCTTCTTCCCTCTGTCTGTTCACTACCAGGAAAAAACTTACGCTGCCGGTAAGATCCCTGGCGGTTTCTTCAAGCGTGAAGGCCGTCCTTCCGAGAAAGAAACCCTGACTTCCCGACTGATCGACCGTCCGATCCGTCCGCTGTTCCCAGAAGGTTTCATGAACGAAGTGCAGGTTGTCTGCACCGTTGTTTCCACCAGCAAGAAGACCGATCCGGACATCGCTGCGATGATCGGTACCTCGGCTGCGCTGGCCATCTCCGGCATCCCTTTCGATGGCCCGATCGGCGCTGCCCGCGTTGCGTTCCACGAAAGCACCGGCTACCTGCTGAACCCGACTTACGAACAACTGAAAGCGTCGAGCCTGGACATGGTCGTTGCCGGTACTTCGGAAGCCGTGTTGATGGTTGAATCGGAAGCCAAAGAGCTGACCGAAGACCAGATGCTGGGCGCGGTACTGTTTGCTCACGACGAGTTCCAGGTGGTGATCAACGCCGTTAAAGAACTGGCCGCTGAAGCTGCCAAGCCGACCTGGACCTGGGCTCCTGCGCCTGAAGCCACTGCTCTGCTGGGCGCTATCCGTGCCGAGTTCGGCGACGCGATCTCCCAGGCTTACACCATCACCATCAAGGCCGACCGTTACGCTCGTCTGGGCGAACTGAAAGACCAGGTGGTTGCCAAGCTGTCCGGCGAAGAAGGTCAACCGACTTCCGCTGAAGTCAAAGCTGCTTTCGGCGAAATCGAATACCGCACCGTTCGCGAAAACATCGTTAACGGCAAGCCACGTATCGACGGCCGCGACACCAAGACCGTACGTCCGCTGAACATCGAAGTTGGCGTTCTGCCGAAGACCCACGGTTCGGCTCTGTTCACCCGTGGCGAAACCCAGGCTCTGGTTGTTGCAACACTGGGCACCGCCCGTGACGCACAGCTGCTGGACACCCTGGAAGGCGAGAAAAAAGACCCGTTCATGCTGCACTACAACTTCCCTCCGTTCTCGGTAGGTGAGTGTGGTCGCATGGGTGGCGCTGGTCGTCGTGAAATCGGTCACGGCCGTCTGGCTCGTCGTTCGGTTCAGGCCATGCTGCCTGCTGCTGACGTGTTCCCGTACACCATCCGTGTTGTGTCGGAAATCACCGAGTCCAACGGTTCGAGCTCCATGGCTTCGGTCTGCGGCGCTTCCCTGGCTCTGATGGATGCCGGTGTTCCGATGAAGGCACCGGTTGCCGGTATCGCCATGGGTCTGGTTAAAGAAGGCGAGAAATTCGCCGTCCTGACCGACATCCTGGGTGACGAAGACCACTTGGGCGACATGGACTTCAAAGTAGCGGGTACCGCCAAAGGTGTGACCGCGCTGCAGATGGACATCAAGATCAAAGGCATCACCGAAGAAATCATGGAAATCGCTCTGGGCCAAGCCCTGGAAGCGCGCCTGAACATCCTCGGTCAGATGAACCAGATCATTGGCCAGTCGCGTACCGAGCTGTCGGAAAACGCTCCGACCATGATCGCGATGAAAATCGACACCGACAAAATCCGTGATGTCATCGGTAAAGGCGGCGCGACCATTCGTGCGATCTGTGAAGAGACCAAGGCTTCGATCGACATCGAAGACGACGGCTCGATCAAGATCTTCGGCGAAACCAAAGAAGCTGCTGAAGCTGCACGTCAGCGCGTTCTGGGCATCACCGCAGAAGCTGAAATCGGCAAGATCTACGTCGGTAAGGTTGAGCGCATCGTCGACTTCGGCGCATTCGTCAACATCCTGCCGGGCAAGGACGGTCTGGTTCACATCTCGATGCTGAGCGACGCTCGCGTAGAGAAAGTGACCGACATCCTGAAAGAAGGCCAGGAAGTGGAAGTACTGGTACTGGACGTGGACAACCGCGGCCGTATCAAGCTGTCCATCAAAGACGTAGCAGCAGCCAAGGCTTCGGGCGTTTAATCACTCCCCACGCCTGACCGCTTCAACGTTGTAAAAAATGCCCCGCAGTGAAAGCTGCGGGGCATTTTTTTGCCTGCGAAAAAATGATGCGAGCCATGAAGTTGCCTGACCCCAAAGTCAGTGCTAGGTTTAGCCCACTGCCCGTGTAGCTCAGTTGGTAGAGCAGCGCACTCGTAACGCGAAGGTCGCAGGTTCGATTCCTGTCTCGGGCACGAGCGACACGTTGTTTTCAGATGATCCCGAATGGTTCTGAAGGCCAGACAAACCGGGCTTCAAACGGTTTTTTTGCGTCAGAGAGATCCTTGATGATCCAGATCCATCTTCCATTCCTCAGATCAAAGAGAACGCCATGACCGTTAAAGAATTGACCCAAGAAGCCAGACACGCAGAAGCGCTGAAGAAGTATTTGCTGGATTCGCCCCAGCTAGCCGAAGAAATCAAGGACCTGCCCGCCGACGATCAGAAAGACCAGATCCAGTGGGCATTCGAGGATGAGGCAGAGTCCCAGGGCTTGCAGCCGTGGGAACTGACGCTCAAGTACACCTCAATGCCTGAAGAGTTCGAGGCTGCGCGCCTTGTTCTGCACAAGGAGGCTGCCGAGGTGTTGGGCGTCGAGTGGGAAGAGTACTGCGAGATGAATAATCTGGTGGTCTGACCTGTGGGAGCGGGCTTGCTCGCGAAAGCGGTGAGTCAGGCGACAATTGCGTCGACTAACACGCCCTCTTCGCGAGCAAGCCCGCTCCCACCTATGAAACGGGCGTTTTCTCAATCAAAGGCTCAGGCGCATCGACAGATCGACAGCCTTCACATCCTTGGTCATCGCACCAATCGAGATGTAATCCACCCCGGTCTCGGCGATCGGTAGCAGCGTGCTTTCGTTGATACCGCCGCTGGCCTCCAGTTTCGCCTGGCCTGCGTTCAGACGCACGGCTTCGCGCATGTCATCCAGACTCAATTCATCGAGCATGATGATGTCGGCACCGGCCGCCAGGGCTTCCTTCAGCTCGTCCAGGTTTTCCACTTCGATCTCCACCGGTTTGCCCGGGGCAATCTTGTGCGCGGCTTTGATGGCCTCCGGGATGCCACCGCAGGCGGCAATATGGTTTTCCTTGATCAGGAAGGCGTCGTACAGGCCGATGCGGTGGTTATGGCACCCGCCGCAGGTCACGGCGTACTTCTGCGCCAGGCGCAGCCCCGGCAAGGTTTTACGGGTGTCGAGCAACTTCACCTGAGTCTCGGCAACGTAATCCGCCAGGTACTGCGCGCGCGTGGCCACGCCAGACAGCAACTGCAGAAAGTTCAGTGCACTGCGTTCGCCCGTCAGTAGCGAGCGCGCCGGGCCTTCGAGGTGGAACAGCACCTGATTGGGTTTCACCCGCTCGCCATCGCGCACCTCCCAGTGCACCGCAACACGTGGGTCCAGTTGCCGAAACACTGCATCAACCCAGGCTGTGCCGCAGATGACGGCAGCGTCGCGGGTGATGATCGTGGCTTTGGCCAGGCGTTCGGCCGGGATCAGCTGAGCGGTGATGTCGCCGCTGCCGATGTCTTCGAGCAACGCACGGCGCACGTTGGCTTCGATTTCGGCGGTCAAATCGGCGAGACGTAGATTCGGCATAACGGACTCCACAAACAAAGTGGCCCGATTATAGGGCCATGAAGCTGGGCAACCCAAGGCATCAGAGGCGTTCCCATCGCTCTGTGACCTGCATTTGGTCGATTCGCCTGAGCAATTGGCACTCAGTCAGCGTTTGTCATAAGCGTCTATTTCAATGGGAAACGCAGAGTCTGCTGGTAGAGGGGACATCTTTTGCAAGATAATCCGCCTTGCTTTTGACGTCATGGCTTTGACGTGGATTTGGATTGACGACTTCGAAGACTCACCTTTTCAGGAGGCCTGAATGCACAACGACGGGAATGTAGTGCCTTTGCACAAGGTCGCTACCGACCAGGCGACTCTCTCGCCGCTCGCCCGCCTGCCTGTGATTCTGCTTCAGGTTCGCGACAAGGCCGCTCAACAGCTCAGGCATGGCTTGCAGGAACTGTTCGATAACGCCGACGACACGCTGTTCGAAATGGCCGACCGGGCCCGCAATGACGTCGAACAAAATCTCTTCTTCGAAGCCATGCGCGACTTGCGCCTCAAGCGCAAAAACATCGAACGCGGCTTTCTCGAGCAATTCTTCGCGGCTTTTGTCAGCCTTACCCAGTACGACATCGCTCAATCTGCCTTGCCCCAGACGTTGGCCTTCGACGCCTCGGTGGCGCTGCCCGATGACGACGTGGAGCGCAGCGTGGCAGTGGAGGCGATGGTCAGCAAAGTGCTGAACCGCGACGGCTTCGCCCTGGACCAACTGACCGCCCGACTCAGCGCACTGTTGGGCAGGGAACTGCTCGATCAGCACAATCCCATGGGGCCGGCGATGCTCTGCGAATACTTTATGCAGGCCGGGCGCAACCTGGGGGTGGAGATCAAGGTCAAGCTGATCATCCTCAAACTGTTCGAGCGCTATGTGCTCAGGGATGCCAATCAGCTCTACACCGAAGCCAATCAGTTGCTGAGCGCCACCGGTGTTCTGCCTGACCTTAAGCCCGCGCCTGCGCGTCGGGCCACGGATCGTGTAGCGGCCAGCGTCGGAGCTGAACCCGCACAGGCCAACACTCGCGCCAGTGGCCCGCCGACCGACGACAGCGTGCAGGAAGTCTTCGCGGCGTTGCAGGAGTTGCTGCTTCACGTGCGTGGCAGTGTCGCGCCGACCCTTGAAGCCAGTGCCCAGACACAGCCGATTTCCACCCGTGATCTCATGCGCCTGCTCTCGCACTTGCAGCAATATGTGCCGGCGCCGGAAGCCCAGGACGACTTCGATCTGCGAAACCAGCTCGAACAACTGCTGACCCGGGTCAGCGTCAAAAGTGGCAAGTCACGCGTGGTCGGGGTGGCTGACGAAGACGTGATCAACCTGATCGCCATGCTCTTCGAATGTATCCTCGATGACCGTAACCTGCCGGATTCGCTCAAGGCGTTGATCGGCCGTTTGCAGATCCCGATGCTGAAGGTGGCGGTGATCGACAAGAGCTTCTTTAGCCGCAGCAGTCACCCGGCCCGACGCCTGCTCAATGAAATCGCCACCGCCGCCATGGGCTGGGGCGAGTGCGATGACCATGAACGCGACAGCCTGTATCTGCGCATCGAGCAAGTGGTGCAACGGTTGCTGAACGATTTTGTCGATGACCCGGCGGTCTTTTCCGAATTGCTCGCGGATTTTCTCGCCTTCACCAGCGATGAGCGCCGTCGCAGTGAGCTGCTGGAGCAACGTACCCGTGACGCCGAAGAAGGCCGCGCCAGGACTGAGCTGGCCCGTCAGTGCGTCGAGCAGGTGCTGAACCAGGCCTTGTTGGGCAAAGTATTGCCGCAGCGGGTGGTGGTGTTTGTCCAGGAAGCGTGGAGCCAGGTGCTGCTGCTGACCTGTCTCAAGCACGGCGATCAGTCGGCCGAGTGGCACGCCGATGTGCAGTCCATGGAGCAATTGATCTGGAGCGTGCAACGTCATGATGAGACCGATGCGAGCCTGCGCTTGCTGGCACTGGTGCCTGGATTGCTCAAGTCGTTGCGCGACGGGCTGAGCAGTTCGGCCTTCGATCCGTTCGCCACCAGCGAATTTTTCAGTGAGCTGGAAGCCTTGCACGTTCAGCTGTTCGAACGTCCAGGGCAAATACTTGAACAGTCTGTCGATACGCCGGTAATGGTCGAAGTGCGGCAGGAAGTCGTCCTGCGAACCGCCGACGAAGGTCCGGTCGATGCGGCGTCAGTGCGCTTGCCGGAAGACGATGCCGGCCTGCTTCAGGTCGATCAACTGCGCTTGGGGTGCTGGGTCGAGTTTCAGGAAGACGAAGAAAACACCCTTCGCTGCAAGCTGGCGGCGATCATTGAAGCCACCGGCAAGTACATTTTCGTCAATCGCACCGGGATGAAAGTGCTGGAGCGCAGCCGTACCGGTCTGGCACTGGAATTCCGTCGTGGCGCGGTGCGCGCGCTGGACGACACTTTGCTGTTCGACCGGGCGCTGGAGTCAGTGATCGGCACCCTGCGGCGCCTCAATCACGGCAAGTGATCGCGCCCCGAGGGTCTATCGCGGCATACTGGGCGCCTACACAGTCGTCGTTGAAGGAACCTGTATGCAGTTGGACCCCGCGAGCGGTTGGTGTCAGGGCGTAGATATTTGCCCCTCGCCCAACTTCAATGCGCGCCCCTCGGACGAAATTTCCCTGCTGGTGATCCACAACATCAGTTTGCCGCCTGCGCAATTCGCCACCGGCAAGGTGCAGGAATTTTTCCAGAATCGTCTGGATGTCACGGAGCACCCCTATTTTGAAGGGATCGCCGACCTGCGCGTGTCTGCGCACTTTCTGATCGAACGTGACGGCACCGTCACTCAGTTTGTCTCTTGTCTTGAGCGTGCCTGGCATGCCGGCGTCTCGAGTTTCGAAGGGCGGGAAACCTGTAACGATTTTTCCGTGGGCATTGAACTTGAAGGCACGGATGATCTGCCGTTCACCGATGCTCAGTATCAAGCGTTGACGACCCTGACCCGGCAGCTGCAAAGCGCGTTCACGGCCATTACCGCACAGCGCATTTGCGGGCATAGCGACATTGCACCCGGGCGTAAAACCGATCCTGGGCCTGCGTTCGACTGGGCACGCTATCGCGCCGCCCTGGCAAAAGAGGAACAACAATGAGTTTTCTGGTGTTGCTGTTGGCGGTCTGGATCGAGAAGTTCTCGGCCCTGCGTCATCGAATTCAGCGCGATGGTGGATGGGTTCGCGAGCTGAACAAGCTTGAGGTCAGTCCGCGTCTGGCGAAAAGTCCGTGGCTGATCCTGGTGATCCTGGTGTTGTTGCCGGTGGCACTGCTGGGTTTGCTGCTCCTGGTACTGGACCCGGTGGCTTACGGTCTGCTGGCGTTGCCGGTGCATCTGCTGGTGGTGATTTACAGTCTGGGCCGCGGTGATCTGCTGGCCGGTCTCGGGCCGTTTCGCGATGCCTGGCGCCGGGAAGACCTGCAAGCGGCCGCTCATGTGGCGAACCGCGACCTGGGTATTTGTGCCGATAGCGGCGAACAATTGCTGGAACGGGTCGAAGGGCATCTGCTGTGGGAGGCTTATCAGAGCTTTTTCGCGGTGATTTTCTGGTACTTCCTGCTGGGGCCGGTCGCAGCCCTGAGCTATCGACTGCTGGCCTTGGCCGAAGAACACGGGCAGACCCCGGCCGTGGTCGAGCGCGCCGCAAAACTGCGTCATGCGTTCGACTGGGTGCCGGTGCGTCTGCTGGCAGCGAGTTTTGCGTTGGTCGGCAACTTTGTCGCGGTCGGCCGGGTGATGCTGCACGAACTGCTGAACTGGAACATCAGCGCCGCCCAATTGATCGAGAAAGTCGGGCTGGTGGCCGGTGAAATCCCGGCGCCGGTGGTCGGGCCTGATGGCATCAACAGCCTCGACCGGATCTGGGAACTGCTGCTGCGCGCGGCAGTGCTCTGGTACGCCGGTTTTGCGCTGTGGACCGTCCTTCCTTAGCTCTGAAGTGGACTCCATTGTGGCGAAGGGATTTATCCCCGTTCGGCTGCGAAGCAGTCGCATATTCGGCGCACGCGGTTTGCCTGCATCACCGCGAGGACTGGTTTTACGACTGCTGCGCAGCCGAACGGGGATAAATCCCCTCACCACAGGGATATCAATCGTCCCAAGTGGGCGTCTCGCCGTTAACCTTAAGTTACAAAACCTCCCGTCGATTTAGGCTATACAGAGACAGCGCTGAATAGTGGCTATCTGCTCTCGACCCGCGCCTGCCAATAAAAATAAGAAATCAAAGGGAGACTTCCAGTGAAGAGCTTGCTCTATCCCGCCGTGGCGCTGATGAACCGCCTGAGCTTTGGCATGAAGTTCAGCCTGATCAGCGTGCTGTTCCTTGTGCCGATGTTGGTGACCAACTTCTATCTGGTGCGCGATTCTTATCGAGAATTCCAGGGCACCCGGGTCGAACTGCAAAGCCTCGACCTGCTGGGCAGCAGCCTGACGTTACGACGCGATCTGGAAACCCTGAACAACCTGGTGCAGATCAACGTCACCCTTGGTCAGTCCGGCAAGGCCGGCAATGTCGAGTCGCAGATCAGTACCGTGGGGAAAAATGTGCTGACCCGTTTGCAAGGACTGACGGCGATGACCGCTGACCCCGAGCAAATCATGGTTTTCGATGGCAAGCGCGATGAAATGATCGCCGCGTTCAAGGCCCAGCAAACGGAAAACTCCCTGCAAAGCAAAAGCGCGATGATCGGCAAGTTGCTCGGCAACGCACAAATTTTCAGCCAGATCATCGCCAGTCAGGCCGGCCTCAGCCGCGACCCCCAGAGCGACATGCGCCAGCTGAGCGAACTCATTACCAATGTCACCCCGCCCGTGACCCAGCTTCTGGGCGAAGGCCGGGCGATGGGTTCTTTTTCGCTGGGGCAGGGCTTTCTCAACTCGGCATCGAGTACCCGTTTTGATGAGTTGCTGGCGCAGATCGAAAAACTGCAGGCCGAATATGCCCTGAAGTTACAGGACGCGCTGGGCTCCAGCAAAGCGGCACGGGAAACCCTGGCCGCTCAGGCCGATATCAGCAAGGCATCGTTGAAAAAGGCCAGTGAACTGTTCGAAGAGCAGGTCGTGATGGCCGACACGCTGGATGCGCCGTGGCAGGGCTTTTACGATCAGGTCACGGGCCTGATGGACCAGACCTACCAACTCAATGAAGCCACCCTGAAGTTTCTCGGCACCCAGTTGCAACAGCGACTGGAGCAGAACCGCACCCACATGGTCTTGCAGGCCATGGCGTTGTCGGTGGTGTTTGTGCTGATTTTTTACCTTTACGGCGGCTTCTACGCCTCGACCCGCACCACCCTCAAGCGTCTTGGCGCGGTGATGGACAAGGTCGCGGCCGGCGACATGACGGTGACCTTCAGCGCTAACAGCCGCGATGAACTGGGCGAGTTGGGCGAGGTGTTCAACGGCACCGTGAAGAAAATCCACGACCTGATCGAGCGGGTCGGCCAGACCGTCAGTGAGGTCGAGCGCCAGGCCGGGCAGGTGGAGAACGTTTCCGCCCAGAGCAACCAGGCGGTGGCGGGGCAGCGCACGCAGATCGAGCAGGTCGCCACGGCCATGAACCAGATGTCCGCGACATCCCTTGAGGTGGCACGCAGTGCCGCGGCAGCGGTCAGCAGCGCTCATAGCGTCAACGATGAGACCATCAGCGGTCGCGGGCTGGTGGAATCCCAGCAGGGCAGCATCGCGGCACTGGCCAGTGAGATCGACCAGTCGGTGCTGGTGATCAACCAACTGGCCAGCGACAGCCAGTCCATCAGCCGTGTGCTGGAGGTGATCAAGAGCATCGCTGAACAGACCAACCTCTTGGCGCTCAACGCGGCCATCGAAGCCGCTCGGGCCGGTGAGCAGGGTCGTGGTTTTGCGGTAGTGGCGGACGAGGTCCGGACCCTGGCCAAGCGCACCCAGCAATCGACCGAGGAAATCGAGCAGATGATCGCCAAGCTGCACAGCGGTGTTGGCGCTGCGGTGAAGGCGATGGGGACCAGTCATCAAATGGCCAACGGCACGGTGGGGCAGTCGGAAAAGGTTCAGCAAGCGCTGGAAAACATCCTCGGTGCCGTCGGCATGATCGTCGATCAGAACCAGCAAATCGCCGCCGCAGTAGAGCAGCAGACCGCCGTGGCCCACGACATCGACCAGAATATTGTGGAAATCAACCGCGCCGGTGAGCGTACCGCCGAAGGTGCACACCAGACCGAGGATGCCAGTCGCGCATTGTCGGCTCAGGTGGTGGAGCTCAAGCAGCTGATCAGCGCGTTCCGGGTTTGAAACCACCCCGGCACACCTGTGGGAGCGAGCCTGCTCGCGAAAGCGGTCTGTCAGTCGACATCAATGTTGAGTGATAGACCGATTCGCGAGCAGGCTCGCTCCCACAGGTTTTTATGCTCCGTCTGTAGTATTTTTTCCCTTTGTTTGTGGCGTTTTTCCTGTTTTCCTCCACCGTCTGGTTTTTGGTCTTTAATGAAGGAAGATCAATCACTTGGACCCGCCCTGAGGAGGCTCGGTAATGTCAGCTGTAACGATTGGAATCCAGGGTCATTGCGCTCATTGCGGGAGCACACTCCTGCTCAAGCCCTGGCAACTCAACGCCATTGCGATCAACGAAGCGTTCGCGTGTTCCCACTGCCAGAAAGCGCTACAACTGAACGATCCGAAACAGATCAAGCGCTTCAAGTCCCTCGACTCACTGGCATTGTTGCGGGCCAGCACATCGCTCATGGTTTGCACCGCGTTGCTGGTGGCGTTGGTGGCGGAATGGATCGGGATATTCAGCGTCGTGGAGCAGCTGAATTTTTCGCTGTTGGCGATTTTCGTCTACTTCGCCGTCATGCGGATTGCCCGGCACCGATACCACATGACGCTGACGCTGGAAGCCGCCAAGGCCCACGCCGACTGATTACCAGTTGAACAGCTCACAAGCGTTGGCCGTGCTGGCGGCGGCCAATTGTTCGGGGCTGATCGCCATGATCCCCGCCAGTGCCGAGCAGATGGCCGGCAGATGCGCCGGGCTGTTGCGTTGGCCGGGGAACATGGCGGGCGCCATGTCCGGAGAATCGGTTTCCAATACCACCGATTCAAGCGGCAATTCGGCCAGCACACGATGCATGCGCAGGGCCTGAGGCCAGGTCGCGGCACCGCCCAGGCCCATTTTGAAACCGAGCTTGATGTATTCGCGGGCTTCTTCTTTGCTGCCGGCGAAGGCGTGAATGATCCCCGCACGTTTCAAGCGAAACCGCTTGAGCGTGGCAATCACCGCCGCATGGCTGCGTCGCACATGAATCAGCGCCGGAAGATTGAAGTCCGCCGCCAGTTGCAGCTGCGCATCGAACAGTGCCTGTTGGCGTTCACGGTCCAGGGTTTCGATAAAGTAATCCAGACCGATCTCGCCCACCGCGCACAACTGCCGATGACCCGCCAACCGGGTCAGCCAATCACCCAGTTCGTGTAAGTCTTCAGGGCGATGATCATCCAGATACACCGGGTGCAGGCCGAACGCCGCATACAGGTCGGGATCGCTTTGCACCAGATCCCAGACCCGCTGCCAATTGCCCTGATAAACCCCCAGCACCACCATCCGCCGCACTCCAAGAGCGCGGCTCTCGGCCAACAACGCCGTGCGATCCTCGTCGAAGTCCGGAAAATCCAGATGAGTGTGGCTGTCGATCAGCTCCACGGTTCAGTCCTGGCGAATACGCTGCTTGAAGGTCCGCGCGATGGCCTGCACGCCGGGTCGGTAATCCGATTGCTCGATGGCGGCGAGGGCCAGTTCCAGCGCTTTGTCGGCGATGAGCTGATGCTGCTGGGCCATGGCGTTGACCGGCAGCGGCAGGAAATCCAGCAGCTGCGTGTCGCCGAAGGTGCCGAGGCGCAGCGGGCGGGTTTTGAGCGGGAAGTCGTGCAAGGCATCGAATACGCCCTGAAGCAGCACGTAGGACGTGGTCAGCAGCGCATCCGGCAAATGGCCCAGACGCTGTAGCAGTTCTTCCATCAACTGTTTGCCACATTCACGGCTGAACGACTCGCCGTGTTCGATCAGTACCTCGCCTTTGAACCCGTCCAACGCGTCTTTGAAACCGCCCGCCCGCTCCTGGCTGATGCTCAGTTCGGGGCGTGCGCCGATCAGTGCGATCTGTTTGGGCAGCGGGTCCAGTAGACTGCGGGTCAGTTGCAGGCTGGCCTCGCGGTCATCACTGATCACCGAACAGAAATGTTCAGGCTCCATGACCCGGTCGATCGCGATGATCGGAATGCCCTTGGCCTGCAATTGGCGGTAGCTGTCATCGCCGGACGGCAGGCAACTGGCAACGATCAATGCATCGCAGCGCCGGGCCCGGAACAGTTTCAGCAATTGCCGTTCGCTGTCTGGCGCATCGTCGGAACTGGCGATCAGCAGCTGATAGCCGCGAGCTCGGGCGCCTTGTTCCAGCAGTTTGGCGATGCGCGCGTAACTGGGGTTTTCCAGGTCCGGCAGAATGAAACCCAAGGTGCGGGTGTGCCGACTGCGCAGCCCGGCAGCTTGGGGGTTGGGCGTAAAGCCATGTTGTTCGACGACCGCGCGCACGCGCTCGACGGTGGCACTGCTGATACGTTGTTGTTCTGCCTTGCCATTGATGACGTAGCTGGCGGTGGTAACGGACACACCGGCCAACTGGGCGATATCACTGAGTTTCAACCCGGTTTTTCCTTGTTTTTTCGAGCTTGCCTCGACATTTTCGCCAATCCTACCCGATTAAGGCAGACGACCATCGTCGCGACGCATCCGACAATTGGACTTCAAGGATGAGACATTATCGAGTAACGTGCCAATCATTCTAGATTAAACGTTTCAGCAAGCGTATTTTCTACGTTATAGGCTCCTTTGCCGGTTCTGCCGCGAAACCGCCAAAAGTGATGACTAAGGGCCTAAGCTGAATCATTCAAAACAATACCTGGCGTCACAAGACGCCAAAAAGGAGAAAGCATGCTCGAGCTCACCATAGAGCAGATATCCATGGGCCAATCGGCTGTGGATAAGTCCGCCGCGTTGCACCTGCTGGCGCAGCATCTGGTCACCGATGGCCTGGTGGCCGAGGGTTATCTCGCCGGATTGCAGGCGCGCGAAGCCCAGGGCTCGACCTTTCTCGGTCAAGGTATTGCCATCCCCCACGGTACGCCGGAAACCCGCGATCTGGTGTTTTCCACTGGCGTGCGACTGATGCAGTTCCCCGAAGGCGTGGACTGGGGCGACGGTCAGATCGTCTACCTGGCGATCGGTATTGCGGCCAAATCCGACGAACACCTGCGCTTGCTGCAATTGCTGACCCGTGCCCTCGGCGAAACCGACCTGGGCCAGGCGCTGCGCCGCGCCAGTTCCGCCGAAGCCTTGTTGAAACTGCTGCAAGGCGCGCCGCAAGAACTGGCGCTGGATGCCCAGATGATCGGCCTCGGTGTGTCGGCCGATGACTTCGAAGAGCTGGTCTGGCGCGGTGCGCGTTTGCTGCGTCAGGCCGATTGTGTGAGCAACGGTTTCTCTGCCGTGTTGCAGCAAGTCGACGCGCTGCCCCTGGGCGATGGCCTGTGGTGGTTGCACAGCGAGCAAACGGTCAAGCGTCCGGGCCTGGCCTTCGTTACGCCGGACAAACCCATGCGTTACCTCGGCCAGCCGCTCAGCGGACTGTTCTGCCTGGCCAGCCTCGGTGAGGCCCATCAGGCCTTGCTCGAACGCCTTTGTGCGTTGCTGATCGAAGGTCGCGGCCACGAATTGGGCCGCGCCACCAGCAGCCGTAAGGTGCTCGAAGTCCTTGGCGGTGAGCTGCCGGCGGATTGGCCGAGCGCTCGCATCGCGCTGGCCAACGCCCACGGCTTGCACGCGCGTCCGGCGAAAATCCTCGCGCAACTGGCGAAAAGTTTTGAAGGTGAAATCCGCGTACGCATCGTCGATGGCCAGGACAGCGCGGTGTCGGTGAAGAGCTTGAGCAAACTGCTCAGCCTCGGTGCCCGTCGTGGTCAGGTGCTGGAATTTGTCGCCGAACCGAGCATCGCCGCCGATGCCTTGCCAGCCTTGCTGGCCGCCATCGAAGAAGGCCTCGGTGAAGAAGTCGAGCCGCTGCCAGCCGTGAGCCAGCAGCGCGAAGTGATCGCCGATGTGGCCGAGGTAATCCTCGCGCCAGCCTCCGGCAGTCTGGTTCAGGCCATCGCCGCCGCTCCGGGCATCGCCATCGGCCCGGCGCACATTCAAGTGCTGCAAACCATTGATTACCCGCTGCGCGGCGAGTCTGCCGCGATTGAGCGCGAGCGTCTCCAACAGGCGTTGGCGGACGTGCGTCGCGACATCGAAGGCCTGATCGAACGCAGCAAGTCCAAGGCCATTCGCGAGATTTTCATCACCCACCAGGAAATGCTCGACGACCCGGAATTGACCGATGAAGTCGACACCCGTCTCAAACAGGGCGAAAGCGCCGAAGCGGCGTGGATGGCGGTGATTGAAGCGGCGGCCAAACAACAGGAATCGCTGCAGGACGCCTTGCTCGCCGAGCGTGCCGCCGACTTGCGTGATATCGGCCGCCGAGTGCTGGCGCAACTGAGTGGCGTCGAAACCCCGAGCGAACCTGAGCAACCGTACATTCTGGTGATGGATGAAGTCGGTCCATCCGATGTCGCCCGCCTTGATCCGGCGCGCGTCGCCGGCATCCTCACCGCCCGTGGTGGTGCTACCGCGCACAGTGCGATTGTCGCCCGAGCCCTCGGTATTCCGGCGTTGGTCGGCGCCGGCCCGGCCGTGTTGCTGCTGGCACCGGGTACGCCGTTGCTGATTGATGGCCAACGCGGTCGCCTGCACGTGGATGCCGACGCGGCGACCTTGCAGCGTGCCACCCAAGAGCGCGACACCCGCGAGCAGCGTTTGAAAGCCGCCGCCGAACAACGTCATCAACCGGCACTGACCACTGATGGGCATGCAGTCGAAGTGTTCGCCAACATCGGCGAAAGCGCGGGCGTGACCAGCGCGGTGGAGCAGGGCGCCGAAGGCATTGGCCTGCTGCG
Organism: Pseudomonas sp. BF-B-26; assembly: GCF_019956495.1. NCBI lineage: Bacteria > Pseudomonadati > Pseudomonadota > Gammaproteobacteria > Pseudomonadales > Pseudomonadaceae > Pseudomonas > Pseudomonas sp. BF-B-26. The sequence goes on from NZ_JAHBDP010000053.1 coordinate 81,797, forward strand.
CACCGAACTGATTTTCATGGCCCACTCGCAAGCGCCGGACGAGGCAACCCAGGAAGTCGAATACCGTCGCGTCCTCGATGGCCTGGCCGGTCGGCCGCTGGTGGTGCGCACCCTCGACGTTGGCGGTGACAAACCGCTGCCCTATTGGCCGATAGCCAAAGAAGAAAACCCGTTCCTCGGCGTGCGTGGTATTCGCCTGACTCTGCAACGTCCGCACATCATGGAAGCGCAATTGCGCGCGTTGCTCCGTGCGGCGGACAACCGTCCACTGCGGATCATGTTCCCCATGGTCGGCAGCGTCGACGAATGGCGCCAGGCCCGGGACATGACCGAACGTCTGCGTCTGGAAATTCCGGTTGCCGACCTGCAATTGGGGATCATGATTGAAGTGCCGTCGGCTGCATTGCTGGCGCCGGTGCTGGCCAAAGAGGTCGACTTCTTCAGCGTCGGCACCAATGACCTGACCCAATACACCCTGGCCATCGACCGTGGTCATCCAACCTTGTCGGCCCAGGCTGACGGTTTGCACCCGGCGGTGCTGCAACTGATCGACATCACCGTGCGCGCGGCGCATGCCCACGGCAAGTGGGTCGGCGTGTGCGGCGAGTTGGCGGCCGATCCGCTGGCGGTGCCAGTGCTGGTCGGTCTGGGTGTGGACGAGCTCAGCGTGTCGGGTCGCAGCATTGCCGAGGTCAAGGCGCGGGTTCGCGAACTCAGCCTGGCCCAGACCCAAATCCTTGCCCAACAGGCCCTGGCCGTGGGCAGCGCCAATGAAGTGCGCGCACTAGTGGAGGCCCTGTAATGGCCAAGATCCTGACCCTGACCCTCAACCCGGCGCTGGACCTCACGGTCCAGTTGCCGCTGCTTACCCCCGGCCAAGTCAACCGTAGCGACGAGATGCACACGCATGCCGCCGGTAAAGGCGTGAACGTGGCACAAGTGCTGGCGGACCTTGGGCATCAGCTCACGGTCAGCGGTTTCCTCGGGGAGGACAACCTTCAAGCGTTCGAAACCCTGTTCGCCAAACGCGGCTTTGTCGACGCGTTCATCCGTGTACCGGGGGAGACGCGCAGCAATATCAAACTGGCGGAAAGCGATGGGCGCATCACCGACATCAACGGCCCCGGCCCCTTGGTGAGTGAAGCCGCGCAGCAGGCGTTGCTTGATCGACTTGATCAAATAGCGCCCGGTCATGACGCGGTCGTCGTTGCCGGCAGCCTGCCTCAAGGCATCAGTGCGCAGTGGTTGCAGGCGTTGATTGTGCGCTTGAAAAATCTCGGTTTGAACGTGGCGCTGGACAGCAGCGGCGAAGCCTTGCGGGCGGCGCTCAATGCCGGTCCGTGGTTGATAAAACCGAACACCGAAGAGCTGGCCGACGTGATGGGCTGCGAGATGGTTTCGGTCGCGGCACAGGCTGAAGCCGCGAGCCGCTTGCATGCTCAAGGCATCGAGCACGTGGTGATCTCCGACGGCGCCGATGGCGTGAACTGGTTCAGTGTCGGCTCGGCGATGCATGCCACGCCGCCCAAGGTCAGTGTCGTCAGCACCGTGGGCGCAGGCGATTCGTTACTGGCCGGCATGCTCCACGGTCTACTCAGCGCCGACACGCCTGAACAGACCTTGCGCACCGCCACGGCGATTGCCGCGATGGCGGTCACCCAGATCGATTTCGGTATTGGCGACGCCACGCAGTTGGCGCGGCTCGAACAGGGCGTGCGCGTGCGCCCCCTGACAGAACAATAAGAGGGTTTGTCATGAAGTTAGCCATTGTTACGGCCTGCCCGAACGGCATGGTCACCAGTGTGCTGTGCGCCCGTTTGCTCGACGCGGCGGCCCAGCGTCAAGGCTGGAGCACCAGTGTCGAAGTCAACGATGCCGCGCACCCTGAACGCCAATTATCGGCGGCCACGATCGAGGCGGCCGAGTGGGTATTGCTGGTGAGCAGCGCGCCGGTGGATATGTCGCGATTCGTCGGCAAGCGGGTGTTCCAGAGTACCCCGGCGCAAGCCCTGCAAGATGTTGAAGCGGTGCTGCGTCGCGGTGCTGAAGAGGCTCAGGTTTACGTCGCCCCCGAAGCTGTGGTCGAGCCTGCCGCCCTGGTGAAAAACGCTCCGCGTCTGGTCGCGATTACCGCGTGTCCGACCGGCGTCGCTCACACCTTCATGGCCGCTGAAGCCTTGCAGCAAGCGGCCAAGCGTCTGGGCTACGACCTGCAAGTGGAAACCCAGGGCTCGGTCGGTGCGCGCAACCCGTTGAGTGCAGAGGCGATTGCCGATGCGGACGTGGTGCTGCTGGCCTGCGATATCGAAGTCGCCACCGAGCGTTTTGCCGGCAAGAAGATTTACCGTTGCGGCACCGGCATCGCCCTCAAACAAGCCGAGGCGACGCTGAACAAAGCGTTGGCCGAAGGCACGCAGGAAACTGCTTCGAGCGGTGCCAAAGGCCCGGCCAAGCAAGAGAAAACCGGCGTCTACAAGCACCTGCTGACCGGCGTGTCGTTCATGCTGCCGATGGTGGTGGCGGGTGGTCTGATGATCGCCTTGTCGTTCGTCTTTGGCATCACCGCGTTCAAGGAACCGGGCACGCTTGCGGCGGCGCTGATGCAGATCGGCGGCGAGACCGCGTTCAAGTTGATGGTGCCGCTGCTGGCGGGTTACATCGCCTACTCGATCGCCGACCGTCCGGGCCTGGCTCCGGGGATGATTGGCGGTCTGTTGGCAAGCACTTTGGGCGCCGGTTTTATCGGCGGGATCATTGCCGGTTTCATCGCCGGTTACGCGGCGCAGGCGATCAACCGTTATGCGCGCTTGCCACAAAGTCTTGAGGCGCTCAAACCGATCCTGATCATCCCGTTGCTGGCGAGTCTGTTCACCGGTCTGGTGATGATCTACGTGGTCGGCAAACCGGTAGCCGGGATGCTCGAAGGGCTCACGCACTTCCTCGACAGCATGGGCACCACCAACGCGATTCTGCTCGGTGTATTGCTGGGCGGAATGATGTGCGTCGACCTTGGCGGGCCGATCAACAAAGCCGCGTATGCGTTCTCGGTGGGGCTGCTGGCATCGCAAAGTTATGCACCGATGGCCGCGACCATGGCGGCCGGCATGGTGCCGCCGATTGGCCTGGGCATCGCCACGATTATTGCGCGGCGCAAGTTCGCCCAGACCGAACGCGAAGCCGGTAAAGCGGCGTTGGTGTTGGGGCTGTGCTTCATCTCCGAAGGCGCGATTCCGTTTGCCGCGAAAGACCCGCTGCGGGTGATCCCGGCGAGCATTGCCGGTGGTGCGCTGACCGGTGCGTTGTCGATGTATTTCGGCTGCAAACTGATGGCGCCGCACGGCGGGTTGTTCGTACTGGCGATCCCGAATGCGATCAACCATGCGCTGCTGTATTTGCTGGCGATTGTGGCCGGGAGTTTGCTGACGGCGGTGGTTTATGCGGTGGTCAAGCGACCGGAAGTCGTTGAGCTGGCAATAGAGCCCGTCAGCGCCTGACACCTACCCCTTGTAGGAGCCGAGCTTGCTCGCGATGGCGGTGTATCAGTCACCATTTTCGGTGAATGTTAAACCGCTATCGCGAGCAAGCTCGGCTCCCACAAGGGATCTGCTGCACCGGCAGATTTCTGTGTCATGTCCGATAACGTCGTCATGCTTCATTTTTCTTTGAATCCCGGCAAGCCCTGAGCTGCACGCCATTCCTTGATTTTGCGTGTGATGCCTTCTGCCGAATCATCAGCTTCGTCTTCCGGGTAGAAGATCAAATCAGAGCCTGCGGGATGCCCACATATGGTGTTGAAGTGATGCACAAGCTTGTTCTCTTCCTCTTCGCTTTCATCGTTCCCCAGGATGCGTTGAAGCATCCCAATGAATTCTTCTTCTGTGTAATCTGAAACACTACTTTTTATGGTCATTGCCTGTCCTCCCGGTGAATTTCGACGTGCCGCTTCGGTGTAATTACTGAGAGATTGTCCACGTCATAAACTGCACCTCCATTCTTGATGTACTCAATATGATGTATTTCGTAGCGAGCGTTTTCTCCGTTGTGTTCCGGCCTTTGGGCAAATGGTGCTTTGCCATTCAAGAGCTTGCTTCTGTTATTCGGTTTGAACTGGTTGAATAGCTCGGGATCATTTCCAACGGCAGTCCAAAATGCGGCCCTGAAAGTGTCGAAGTCTCTGAATTTTTGTCCTCGTAGCACATCAGCAATCCGCGTTGGAATGGGGGCGCCTAGCCCGGTGCCAGCCCCAGCAAGCCAAATCCCTGCCACATCCTCACCCACGCCCGTAACACCACCCGGCTCATACCGAGCGTTGAGCACGATGTAAATCGGCTCAAGCCCGGCATCCGCCGGAAACCAGATAATCGCATCCTGATACTCGGGCGGATGCTCCGGGTTCACCAGTATCTTGTTGGCCTGCTCGGTGGGTGGGTAGACCCAGATCGTCGGCAGCGGTGGGGCGCCTTCCAGGGCAGGGACCTTGGGGGCGTCGTCAGGATCTGCCGCGGGCGTCCAGGTCAGGCCGATGCCATTGCCGATATCGGCGACAAATTGCTCGCCTTCCTTTTTTGCCTTGATGACCGGGACAAACTCCCAGTCTTTTTTCCCGCCTGTGTAAAAGCCGTAAGCGTTGACTGAGCCATCCGGCAATGTCTTCACGTTGATGCGCACACGGGTTCGCCCCGCATCCAGCGCCGCGTATTGCTCGTTTTTGTAGAAGGCGCTGTCGGGTGAAAGGCTGGTGTTCGGCATTAATAGCGCAACTGTCCCGACCGCGGTACCAGTCGCCACAACGGCTGATCCTGTTAGTAGACGCAGTGCTAGCGAACCGCCGAGACGTTGGGCAATGGCACCGCCTGTTGCTGAGCCTCCCACCAGTTTCAAGGGAATCCCTTCGGCGGTGATTGCTGCGCCGGTGCCAAGCACGGCCCACAACCCGTAGTCAGCCAGTTTCTCGACGGGGACAAAACCGGCCGGGTTGTCGTGATTAATGACGCCGTCGGGGAGGTTGCAGCTTTTGGCGAATACGCAGCCTCGTGTGGCGAACTGTTTGCTCTGTTCGACATCTTTGAAGATGCGATCTTCATAAGCCTGTTGCCGGGCGAGCATGTCGTCGTAAGTCTTTTGCCTCGCCTCACGCTCGGCTAACTCAGTCGGGGTCATGTCTCGCAGGTAACGGTATCCAATGCCCGAGCCGCCGCCACCAGTGCTGTGTTCCCAGACTTGCGGGATGTCCTTGTCGCGTGGCATTGGCGTCCTTTTTCGCGTGTGTCCGGAGCAGCCTCGAACTTATCCAGGGCGCTCGGGTATTGGCGTTAGGACGTTTCCTAAAAGCGGCGCTGAAATTTCCTATTTCTTGGTGTTGCAGGGGTTTTGGTGGCGAGTCAGCATGACCGCGTTATCCTTCATCGCGGGCAAGCCACGCTCCCACAAGGGATTTGCGGTGTTGGTTAATTTTTGTGTCATGTCTGAGTCACACGTGCATGCTTAAGTTTTCCTTTTCAGGGAGAACACCATGAGCGAATTCGACCTCGGCCGTCGTCGTGTCATACAAGCCGTCGGTGCCGGGCTGTTGTTGCCAGGCCTGGCACCGGCGGTGATTGCCTCGGTCAAGGATCGTCCGCAACTCACCGATGGCGTGCAGTCCGGCGACGTGCTGGGCGATCGGGCGATGATCTGGAGCCGATGTGATCGTCCGGCGCGCATGGTGGTGGAATGGGACACCCGCAGCCTGTTCAGTAACCCCCGTCGTTTTGTCTCGCCATTGGCCGTGTCCGATACCGATTTCACTGCCCGGGTCGAACTCACTGGCCTGCCCGCCGACCAGGCGATTTTCTACCGCGTGCACTTCGAAGACGCCCAGAGCGGCGTCGCCAGCGAACCCTGGTTCGGCCACCTGCGCAGCGTGCCGCAAACCCGTCGCGACATCCGTTTCGTCTGGAGCGGCGACACCGCCGGTCAGGGTTTCGGGATCAATCCGGACATCGGCGGCATGCGCATCTACGAAGCCATGCGTTTGCGCCTGCCAGACTTCTTTATCCACAGCGGCGACACCATCTACGCCGACGGCCCGATACCTGCGCAGCTCACCACAGAGAGCGGCCGCGTGTGGCGCAACATCACCTCTGAAGCCAAGAGCAAAGTCGCCGAAACCCTCGACGACTATCGCGGCAATTACCGCTACAACCTGATGGACGAAAACATCCGCCGCTTCAACGCCGAGGTTCCGCAGATCTGGCAGTGGGACGACCATGAAGTGGTCAACAACTGGTCGCCGGGCAAGCAACTGGATGATCGCTATAAGAGCAAAGATATCCACAGCCTGGTCGGTCGCGCGCGTCAGGCCTGGCTCGAATACGCACCGATGCGGTTGCAGAGCGCCGATGGCGGCGGGCGGATTTATCGCAAGCTCGGTTATGGGCCATTGCTTGATGTGTTCGTGCTCGACATGCGCAGCTATCGCGGGGCCAATGATGACAACCTGGGCGCCGCTAAACCTTTCCTTGGCCGCGAACAACTGGACTGGCTCAAACTTGAGTTGAAGGCCTCCAAGGCCCAGTGGAAAGTCATTGCCGCCGACATGCCCATCGGCCTCGGCGTACCCGACGGTGAAGTCAGCCCCGGCGTGACGCGTTGGGAAGCGGTGGCCAACGGCGACCCGGGACCGGCTCAGGGCCGTGAACTGGAAATCGCCGAACTGCTGGGTTTCTTGCGGGCGCAGCAGGTACGCAATTTTGTCTGGCTGACGGCGGATGTGCATTACTGCGCCGCGCACCATTACCACCCGGACCGTGCGGCGTTTCAGGATTTCGAACCGTTCTGGGAGTTTGTCGCCGGGCCTTTGAATGCGGGGAGTTTCGGGCCTGATTCGCTGGATAAGACCTTTGGTCCCGAGGTGGTGTTCGAGAAAGCACCACCGGCACAGAACACCTCGCCGTTTGCCGGGTTTCAGTTTTTTGGTGAGGTGAATATTGATGGGCAGACGGGGGAGATGAGTGTGGTGTTGCGGGATCTGGATGGGGTTGGGGTGTTTGAGCAGAAAGTGCAACTGGTGTAGGGGGAGGTATTGTTCCATCGGTTTCTTTAATTTAAATCCCCCGTTATATAGCTAATCAGTATATTTGCCTGTCATTTTTTACAGGTGTTTTTTGGCGGGTTTTATATAGGCTGAACCCAGAATCAACCGGGTAACAGCTGATGAAACTTATTCGTGCACAACAAAGATCAATATGGACGGCCGTTGTATCGCTGGTCCTCTGTACGCTTTTTCTTACGGCCTGCAAAGATGCCAATGAAACCAACGCCGGTTTGTGTAATGGGAATTGGGGTATGGTCGGCGCTTATTATTGCGATATTATCCCTATAGGACGAGCGGAAGTGCTTTGTGTTTTTGTGGGGAAGGATAATGATCGTAATGGTGCATATAAAAGTGGTACTAGCGATCAATGTATCGTTGATGGCCCGGAAAATATGGCGCCCATTGATTGCAACGAGATGTGCCGTCTGAACAATAATTGTTCGAAAGTTCAATGCCTAAGTGCTGAAAAGATCGAAGAGCTCAATAAGCGGCTAAGTAAACGATCAACAGGCAGCGATCTATTAAAGTCACCTTGAGTTTTTATTTGAGCAGGCTTCTATCCTGACGCCATGTTGTTAACGTGACGTCAGGATGTTCATCGAATGCTTTGTGGATTCAGTATACGTCCCGCCGATAACGGCCTTGCTCGATCAACCGGTCGACCTCTGCAATTCCGAGTATTTCGTTGAGCACGTGATCCACGCCTGAAGCCATCCCTTGCAAGCTGCCGCAGATGTAAATGACCGCACCCTCGGCCAGCCATTTTTTCAACTCGCCCGCCGATTCGCGCAGTCGATCCTGCACGTAGATCTTCTCGGCCTGATCCCGCGAGAACGCCAGGTCCAGCCGCTCCAGATCCCCCGAAATCAACCACTCCTCAAGCTCATCACGACACAAGTAGTCATGCTCGCGATTGCGTTCGCCGAACAACAGCCAATGACGTTGCTGGCCATCGGCGATCCGCGCCTTGAGCAAACTGCGCAGCCCGGCCAGGCCGGTGCCATTGCCCAGCAGGATCATCGGCAGCGGTTCGACCGGCAGATGGAAACCGCTGTTGCGCCGCACGCGCAGGCTGATGGTGCCGCCCACCGGGGCGTGTTCGGTCAGCCAGCCGGAGCCGACGCCCAGGCTGCCGTCAGGATGCAGTTCCTGACGCACGATCAGTTCGAGGATGCCATCGGCGGCGATTGAGGCGATGGAGTATTCGCGCATGGCCAGGGGCACCAGCGCATCCACTAGCGCCTGGGCATGCAGGCCAACCAGGTGAGCTCTGTTTTCCGGCAGTTGTCGACTGGCGAGGGCTTGCTCCAGTGGTTGCGACAGGCCATCGAGCGCAACCATCGCCCGACCGTCAATGCCCAGGCCATCGAGGAAATGTTCGATCGCCCATGGACAATTGCGCGGCAACACTTCCACCAGGTCACCGGCCAGCCAGCTGCTGGTGTTGGGGGCGGTGAGGCCGAGCAGGTAAACGCCTGAACCGCTGCTGTCGGGATTGAGCAGCTCACGGCGGGTCAGGTTCCAGTTGTCATAGCTTGGCGCTTGCCAGGTGTCCACGGGTGCCTGCCCGGTCAGCAGGCCCAGTTGCTGCTGCCAGTGACGCAAGGCGTAAGGGTCGCCGCTGTCGACCTCTACCGGCGCGAACAGGGTCTTGCCGCCGTGCTCGCCGAGCCACGTGTGCAAGCGTCGAGCGAATCCGCAGAAGTGCTGATACTGCCGATCACCGAGGCCGAGCACGGCGTAGTTCAGGCTTTCCAGGCTCAACGTACGGCCCAGCACTTTGCGCTCAAACCCTCGGGCGCTGTCCGGCGCTTCGCCGTCGCCGAAGGTGCTGACGACGAACAACGCATTGCTGGACTCACGCAAGTCTTGCTCGCTGACGTCCGCCAGCGGCTGAACCTTCACCGGCAGGCCCGCAGCCTGCAATTGCCCGGCGGTCTGCCACGCCAGTTGCTCGGCAAAGCCGCTCTGGCTGGCAAAGCCGATCAGCCATGCCGGTGCGTCATTGTCCGGTTGTGCGAGCCCTTTGCGGGCATCCTTGATCTGTTTTTTCTTGCTGCGACGATCGAGGTACAACAACCAGCCAGTGACGAAAAACAACGGCATCGTCAGCGCGCTGATCGTCAGGATGATCCGCCCGATGATTCCGAAATAGCTGCCGACGTGCAGCGCGTAAATGCTGGTCAGCAGTTGCGCCTTGAGGCTCTTGTCGCTGTAGCGATCATGCCGCGCGACGATACCGGTCGCCGGGTCCAGCGTGATCTGGTTCAGTGCGCGGTCGTGGGGCGAGCTGTTCAACAGGTAGAACACGGTGGCCGGTTTTCCGGCCACGGGCGGCATGCGGATGTTGTAGGCACTCAGTGCCGGGCCGGCGGCGCTGTAGATGCTGCTCCACATCGCGGCGTAATCGGCGGTGGGGGCCGGGCCGCTTGGCGCAGGGCCGCGACCGCCGCGAACGCGCTCGTTCTGCGGTGAGTCGGAAAGCAATCGGGTCAGGCCCTTGTTGTACCACTCATAGGACCAGGACAAACCGGTGAGCGCTGCCAGGAGGTAAAACACCAGGCACCAGGTGCCGGCCACCGAGTGCAGATCCCAGTTGAAGCTGCGGCCTTTTTTCTTCCAGTCGAGGGTCAGCCAGGCACGCCAGCTTTTCCACTGACGCGGCCACCGCAGGTACAGGCCGGACAGGCAGAAGAACAGCAGGATCAGCGTGCACGCGCCGGTGATTTGCCGACCGGTATCGCCCATGGCGAGGAAGCGGTGCAGTTGCAGCATCAGACCGAAGAAATCCTGGCCAGTGGCGTCGCCCATGAACTCGGCGGTGTACGGGTCGAAGTAGCGCATCTGCCCACGTCGTTCGCCCGGTGGCGGGGTAAAGATCACCCGCGCGGCGTTACCGCTGTCGGTCTCGACCCAGAGCATCGAGACTTTCTTGCCCGAGGCACCCTCGATTTTTTCCACCAGTTCGGCGGGCGGCAGGACGCCGGCGACCTGCTTCTCGACCTGCAACACAGAAGGGTTCAGCGCACGCAGGATTTCATCCTGAAACGACACCGTCGCCCCGGTGATGCCCATCAGGGCCAGGACCAGTCCGGCGCTGATGCCGAAAAACCAGTGCAACTGGAACAGGGTTTTCTTCAACACGTCACTCGCCTTGTTCGTTCGAAAATAATGATCACGGCGCGCATTATGCCGTGGGTTGTCGAGAAACATTCTTTATTACGCACAAAAGCCCCGTTCATAGAGATGAACGGGGCTTGTCGCTGATTTCAGTTTCCATTCTCACTGTAGGAGCACAGCTTGCTCGCGATGACGGTGTGTCAGCCAACATCAATGTTGAATGTGCCGGCGTCATCGCGAGCAGGCTCGCTCCCACAGGATCAGAAGTGGAAGTTGGCGCTCAACAGGGCGGTACGACCCGCCGCCACGTGGGCGTAGTGCGTCTGGAACACCTGGTCGAAGTAACGCTTGTCGGTCAGGTTCTGCACGTTGAGTTGCAAGTCGACGTTCTTGGTCAGGGCGTAGCTGGCCATTGCGTCGTAGCGCCAGTAGGACGGGATCTCCACCGAGTTGGCGATGTTGCCGAACTGCGAGTCGACGAACGTGGCACCGGCGCCGACGGTCAACTTGTCCGGCACCAGGTCGTAGGTCGACCAGAACGTGAAGTTGTTCCGTGGGGTACTTGGCATGTGATTGCCTTCATCGACGGCGAGGGTGGTTTTGACCACTTCGCTTTCCATGTAGGTGTAGCCGCCGAAGACCCTCCAGTTACGGGTCAGCTTGCCGCTGTAGCTCAGTTCCAGACCATTGACCCGCTGCTCGCCGTCCAGCACTTGCGTGGTGGCGCCATCCGGATCGTTCATGCGCGCGTTGGTTTTTTCGGTGCGGAACAGTGCTGCGGTCAGCGACAAGTCGTCACCGAAGAAGTCCCACTTGGTACCGATCTCGTAGTTGCGGTTTTTTTCCGGGTCCAGATCACTGTTGTTCGCTGCCAGTTCCAGGCCACCGTTGCCGCTGGTTTCACCAGACGGGTTGCTGGAGGTGGAGTAGGCCGCGTAGATGCTGCCGTTAGGCAACGGGTTGTAGACCACGCCGATCTGGTAGTTGACCAGGTCGCTGGTGTTCTCACGGGAGAAGTCGTTCGCTGGCGCGGTGCTGCTGGCGTTGGCGTGGCCGCTGGATTTGACCTGGTAGTTGTCGTAACGCAGGCCCAGGTTCAGGGACCATTGCTCGTTGAACTTCAGTGTGTCGAATACGTAGGCCGCAGCGGTTTTGGTGTCGGTGTCGGTGAACGCGGCGCTGTCGGTGATCGAGCCGTTCCAGTGATCCCCTGGCGTCGGGTTCTGCAGGCTGGTGCAGTCGCCCGAGTTGAACAGGGCGCGGTTGCAGCGGGTGCCGCTGGCGGTCGAAGTCAGGATGTACGGGCGGTTGTGGGTGTCCTGATAGGAAAACTCAAGGCCGGTAACCAGGCTGTGCTCGATGGCGCCGGTGTTGAATTTAGCGCTCAGGTCGGTCTGGTTGATCCAGCCGCTGGACGTCGAGTTACGGCTTTTCGCGCCGCGATACACGCTGCCAAGCGCCGCGTTGCCCTTGCTGTCGTCCGGGTTGGTGACGATGTAATCGAGCGTCGAACGGGACATGCGGAAGCTGTTCGACACGGTCAGGTCATCATTCAGATCGTGTTCGATCTTGATGGTGCCGCTGTCGTTGCTGGTCTGGCGATAGTCGCGACTGGTGAGGCCGTAGAAGTTGTCACGATCGACATGCACAGGTTTATCGACGTTGTACTTGCTGCGGTTGGGGCTCAAGGTCAACGGGAGGCCGTAGTCGGGCATGTCGTCGGTTTCGACGTGGTAGTAGCCGACGGTCAGGCGGGTGTCGGTACCCAGGCCGAACGCGAAGGAAGGTGCCACGCCCCAACGGCTGACATCCACGGCATCACGGCCGGCGACGTTGGCTTCGTGCTTCATCAGGTTCAGACGAAAGGCCGAGGTGTCGGTCATCTGCTGGTTCAAGTCGAGGGTGGTGCGCTTGGTCTGGTCCGAGCCCCAGGTGAAGCCGCCGTTGTAGGAATTGCCCAGTTTGGCGGTCTTGCTCACCAGGTTCAGGCTGCCACCTGTGGAACCGGCGCCGGTGAAGGCTGACCCCGGGCCCTTGCTGACTTCGATCGATTCTATGTCGAAGATCTCGCGGCTCTGGGAGGCCGGGTCGCGCATGCCGTCGATAAACACGTCGCTTTCGGCGTTGAAGCCGCGAATGATCGGACGATCGCCGGCCGGGTTGCCGCCCTCACCGGCACCGAAAGTGATGCCCGGTGTGGTGCGCAGCGCGTCGACCAGGCTGGTGGCGCCCGTGTCGCGAATCACTTGTTGTGGAATCACGGTGACGCTTTTCGGCGTTTCGCGCAGCGGCGCGGTGTATTTCTTGTTGGCCGAGGTATCAGTCTTGTAGGAAGTCTCATCCTGGGCTTCGCCGTTGATAGCGGTAGCGCCCAGGGAAATCACGTTGCTCGGTGCTTTTTCGTCGATCTTTTCAGCCGCGAAAGCCATGTGGCCCGCAGAGCTGGCAGTGATCGCCACGCCAATTGCAGATGCGAGCAAGCGCGGTGAACTGACCGGTAATTGTGGTTGTTGGCGTGACATGAGAATTCCCCTCCCCAAGGATTTGAGGTCGCGGAATATAGGGTAAACAGGTATTTGTATCAATTGCGAAACGTTACTATTCGCGACAAATTTACATTCTTTACAATTTGCCCTTACGGTTTCGGGTGTCTCGTTCGTCGTAGGGGTTTTACAGAGTCAATAAGAATCAATACCATTGGCCCCCTTTGCCTTCAGGTGTCATCCCATGCTGCTGCACATTCCCGGCGTGTTCGCGAAAGAAGAAGTGCAGCGCATCCGCGAGGCTCTGGAACAGGCAGATTGGGCCGACGGCAAGATCACCGCCGGCTACCAGTCGGCCAAGGCCAAGCACAATTTGCAACTGCCTGAAGGTCACCCGCTGGCCAAGGAAGTTGGCGCGGCGATGCTGGAACGGCTGTGGAAAAATCCGCTGTTCATGTCAGCTGCGTTGCCGCACAAAGTCTTCCCTCCGTTACTGAACTGTTACACGGGCGGTGGCAGTTTCGACTTTCACATCGACAACGCCGTGCGCCAGCCCAAGGGCAGCATCGAGCGGGTGCGCACCGATTTGTCGGCCACCCTGTTCTTCAGCGAACCGGACGACTACGACGGCGGCGAACTGGAAATCCAGGACACCTACGGCACCCAACGGGTGAAGTTGCCCGCCGGCGACATGGTTCTGTACCCCGGCACCAGCCTGCACAAGGTCAACGCCGTGACCCGCGGCACTCGCTACGCTTCGTTCTTCTGGACCCAAAGCCTGGTCCGCGAAGACAGCCAGCGTGCCTTGCTGTTCGAGATGGACGGGGCGATCCAGCAACTGACCCAGGACATGCCCGACCACCCTTCGCTGATTCGCCTCACCGGCACGTATCACAACCTGTTGCGTCGCTGGGTCGAGGTATGAGTTATCAACTGCGCCGCCAGGAAGTCCTCGACGGTGATCGTCTAAAAGCCATGCTCGAGGAAAGCCCGGCGCGCGCTGCGCAGGCGATTCTGATCGCCGCCCGCGAAGGTGTACTCGATGCTCAAGCCTTGCTCGGGCAGATTCTTCTGGATGGCCGGGGTATCGCGCAGGATCAACCGCTGGCGTTGCGCTGGTTTGGCATCGCTGCCGGGCGAGGTCATCTGATGGCGCACAACATGCTCGGTCGGTGTCATGAGCATGGTTGGGGATGTGTGGCGGATGCTGCGGTTGCAGCGAGGCATTATCGAATCGCCGCCGAGGCCGGTCTGGACTGGGCGATGTACAACCTCGCCAATCTGCTGGCGACCGGGCGCGGTGTGGCGGTGGATCAGATTCAGGCGCTGGCGTTGTATCAGCGTGCCGCTGAAGCGGGTCACGCCAAATCGATGAATCTACTCGGGCGTTATCTGGAAGAAGGCTTGGTGTGCCCGGCGGACTCGGCAGCGGCGCGTGACTGGTATCGACGTTCGGCCGAGGGAGGGGATTTTCGCGGGCAGTTCAGTTTTGCGGCGGTATTGGCGGATGAGGGGCGTTTTGAAGAGGCACTCAAGTGGCTGGGGGACGCATTGACCGCAGGTAACTTGCCGTTTCTTCGTGTCAGCAGCGAGTCGCTGCTTGCTTCCCCACATCCGGCCATTCGCTCCATGGCCCAAGCCTGCCGGCAGCGAATGGCGTTACTGGGTGCTTAGACCGTGCCCCCTATCTTGTAGTAAAGGGCAACGGACGGCGATCAACCGCGCAGCCAGCGTCCCTGGAGCTTACTCATGTAACTGTGCAGTGCTTGACTGTTCTTGAGCATGAGTTCGCCGCGAGCCAGGATTTCATCGCGGGGCGCATACAGGACGGTGTCGAGAAAGGCATACAGCGAATCGATCAGCTTGTTGGTTTCACTGACATAAGTCTGTTGATGGGGAATGACTTTCTGGGTGTCATTCAACTGGCGGGTCCTGTCGTCATTATCGCGCAACTGTCTTGCCAGAGACGATACCCGTTCCTCACGCTGCGAGATGCGGGTCTGAATGATGCCCCGAGCCTTGGTCAGACTCTGGTATTTGATCAGCTCGTTGGCCTCGTCCAGAAACTTGGTGGCAACTATCACGCCGCCTTCCAGCGCGGCGCTCTGAGGGGTTGCCGGTTTATTGCCGATCAACGACTTCAATTGCTCCAGCAGTGGCTTGAGTCGGTCGATGAATGTCAGCTTCTCGAACTCCTTGATCGCTTCGTTGAGCACGGCCAGATCAGCAATCAGCTCGGCAAGCGGTACTTGTTCGGTACTGTGTTGCTGTTCCAGTTGAACTCTTGCATCGGCAAGTTCAGCGAGCCTGAAGCGGTTGTTGCTGATGCTCGCGCTCTGCACATTGAATACGCCGTCTTCCAGGCTTGCGTGCAGTTGCGAGATTTTATCAGTGCAAAGCTCCATCAGTTGACTGGTAATTTTCGAATAGCTCTCGATTGTGCTTTGAGTTTGCGTGTCTGGTTGGCGCTCTTTCAAAGCGCTCAGGGCATGCAGGGTCTCGCGCAAGTCATCGCTTTCCAGCGCCGTGATTGCTGAAGTGATGGCGTTGGCGACCAGTTGATCTGCTTTGCTGAGGGCACTATTGAGACCGATCAGTTCATCACCCAACGCTTTGATGTACAAGTTGGCAGAGCCCACGAGGGCTTGATAACGGATCGCCTCGCGGCTGTTGCGAATATTCGTCAGGTCGGGAAGTATGTAAGTAGCGAGTGTCATAAAGAAATCCTTTTTCGTTAGTTTTATGAAGGTTATTCGAATGCGCTAATAAGCGCGTTGGCATTGTTTTGAATGGTTTTCCAGTTTTTCAGAACCACTCGTAAACTCGATACGAAACTCCTGAGGGTCAGAAAGTCATTCATGCCCATTATTTTGTTTTGCGACGCGTTGATGTATTCGGAGATCGAAATCCACAATGTTTCAAGTTGCGATGTGCTTTGGATTGCGCCTTCTACGTATAGCAATAGGCTCTCCAGGTCGGTGCTTAGCAGCAGGAGAGTGCCGGCGAGAATGTCTTTTTGTTTAACCTGCTCGACCAGTAAATCTCGTTGATTGATTAGAGGGATTATGTATTTAAGTGTATGGAGTTTCGCAAATTGATAAATTCCTTGCGGATAAGGGCTCATTACAGCAAACACATGTGTGAAGAAACCAGGTTCGGCTTCTCGAAGCTTCTCATCAAGAAGTGCCTGCGCTTTGTCGATAGCCAGGTTCAGATCGGTAATCTGCCGATTGATTTCACTTGTATTGGCCAGTTTCATCTTGCTGCCGATGCCAATGGCCACTTTATCGTTGAGTTCAGTCTTGAAGTACTGCAAACGCAATACAATGTCCTGATTGTTCAGTTTCTTCTCGTCAATGGAGTTGGCAATAAATACCAGTGACTCTCGAATAGAGCCAAATCGTATTTTCTCCGTCTTCCCGATTTCCAGGGGGGGCAGGCTATTGATTTCTTCTTCAGTAAGCGTGCTGATCGTGCCGACATAATTTACATAACCGGGCATGCTCACGATGGCGTCGATAATCTCCTGGCCGAAACTTTCCAGGTCTTCCGAAAATGTTGCCAGGCTGCCACCAACTCGTTTCATGGACGATTCGATATCATTCCACGAGTTGGCGTTGTTAATGATTGTGTGATTGAGTTCGACAATGTCATAAGGTTCAAGGCCGACAATGTTGGTGCTTTTGGCTTGTAGTTGGTTTTCGACGGCTTCAATCGTGCGGGGCAGAGCTTTTGCCGTCGCTATGTAGTTCTTGATTTTCTGGATGTCGTTTTTTGTAATCAGCTTGGTTGAGCTCGTTTGCACTTTTTAATTCCTTTTAAAGTGTGTTGTGAGTTCGCAGGCTAATCGTGATTAAAGTGTTTGGTATATGTCTTGTGTGTAACTTTTTATTGGGCAGTGTTGATTTTTTCATGTTTAAATAAAAAACCCGTGCCAAGGCACGGGTTTTCAGGTGCTGCTAACTTTTATACGTAATATGACTTCAGCGGCGGGAAGCCATTGAACTCAACGGCGCTGTAGCTGGTGGTGTAAGCACCGGTCGACAACCAGTACAAACGATCACCGATCGCCAGGTTCAGCGGCAAGCCGTACTTGTAGTTCTCGTACATGATGTCGGCGCTGTCGCAGGTCGGGCCGGCGATGACCACTTCTTCCATTTCGCCTTTCTTCTCGGTCCAGATCGGGAACTTGATGGCTTCGTCCATGGTTTCGATCAGGCCGGAGAACTTGCCCACATCCGTGTACACCCATCGCTCAACGGCGGTACGGGATTTACGCGCGACCAGCACTACTTCGCTGACCAGGATGCCGGCGTTGGCGATCAACGAGCGGCCCGGTTCCAGGATGATTTCCGGCAGGTCGTCGCCGAAGTCTTCCTTGAGGAAACGGATGATTTCTTCAGCGTAGGTTTCCAGGCTGTTGGTGCGGGTGATGTAGTTGGCCGGGAAGCCGCCGCCCATGTTGATCAACTTCAGGTGAATGCCGTCTTCTTCTTTCAGGCGTTCGAAGATCACTTTGACCTTGGCGATCGCCGCGTCCCAGACGCTGATGTCGCGCTGTTGCGAGCCGACGTGGAACGAGATGCCGTACGGCACCAGGCCCAGGTCGCGAGCGAGGATCAGCAGGTCCATGGCCATGTCGGTCTGGCAGCCGAATTTGCGCGACAAAGGCCAGTCAGCAGTGGTCGAGCCTTCGGTGAGGATGCGCACGTAGACTTTCGAACCCGGTGCCGCCTTGGCGATGTTGCGCAGGTCGGCTTCGGAGTCGGTGGCATACAGACGCACGCCCTTCTCGTAGAAGTAGCGAATGTCTTTGGATTTCTTGATGGTGTTGCCGTAGCTGATGCGATCCGGGCCGACGCCCTGGTTCATCACTTTGTCGAGCTCGTAGATCGAAGCGATGTCGAAGTTCGAGCCTTTCTCTTTGAGCAGGTCAATGATTTCGACGGCCGGGTTGGCCTTGACTGCGTAGTAGACCTTGGCGAATTCGAAACCGGCGCGCAGGTCGTCATAGGCCTGGCTGATCATCGCGGTGTCGATCACCACGAACGGGGTTTCTTGTTTGTCGGCGAAGGCCTTCATTTTGTTGAAGGTATCGCGCGCGAAATAGTCTTCGACGTTGATCGACATGCTGGGAACTCCTACTGGCAAACTAGATTAATCAATGGGTGCAAATGAACGTCCTCCGTATCCCCACTTTGGTTCGCCTACTTCCCAAGGCATGTCGCCGAAAGCAAAAAGGCCATGGGAAGCGGTGCTTTCCCTTGGCCTTGCTGTCTCGTCGTCAGTACTTGAGCCGGATGGATCGTTTCCAGCATGGACGTTCGGCGCGAACTTTAGGGCGTGAGGGGCTTGAGATCAACAAAAAATGTCGCGTTTTTACACGCATCCGTCGTGCGGTCCCGGACAGCTACTGATGTAACCGACCTGCATGACAGTGTGATGTTCCCTTTATAGGGATATTTGAGGTGTATCAGAGGGGTTTGTAGTGCTGCCCTTCGCGAGCAAGCCCGCTCCCACAGAGGATTTGTGTTGTTGCACAGATCCAATGTGGGAGCGGGCTTGCTCGCGAAGGCGTCAGATCAGGCGACCGCAGTCTCAGCCGGCGAAACAATGCTGGTCTTGCCCCCACGGGACTTGCCGGAGCTCAGGTACTCGGCAATCGATTCCTGAGTCACTTCACCCAGGAACACCCGCTCCGCATCCATCACCGGCAACCACGAGCGGTTGAACTCGTACATGCGCGACAGCAGAATGCGCAAATGTTCGTCGAACGCGGCGGTGGCGTTGAACTCGCGCAAATATTGCGCGCAAGTACCCGTCTGACGGTGCAGGTCGCGACGGCGCACGTAGCCCAGTGCTTTATTGTCGGCGCAAGTGACCACCACATAACGACGGTCCAGTTCGTCCATCAACTCCAGGGCTTCAGCCACCGGCGTTTCCGGGCTCACCGACGGCGCGTTATCCGCCGCATCTTCGGCTTTCACCAGCAACAGACGCTTGAGCGTACTGTCCTGGCCGACGAAGTTGCTGACAAAGTCGTCCGCCGGGTGCGCCAGCAGCGTATCCGGGTGATCGATCTGCAACAGTTTGCCGGCGCGGAAGATGGCTATCTTGTCGCCCAGCTTGATCGCTTCATCAATGTCGTGGCTGACCATGATCACGGTCTTGTTCAGCGCACGCTGCATCTCGAAGAACTCGTTCTGGATCATCTCGCGGTTGATCGGGTCGACCGCGCCGAACGGCTCATCCATCAACAACAGCGGTGCATCCGCCGCCAGCGCACGGATCACGCCGATCCGCTGCTGCTGGCCACCGGACAACTCACGTGGATAGCGATTCAGATACTGCTTGGGTTCGAGCTTGATCATGCTCATCAACTCGCGGGCGCGGTCGTGGCATTTCTGTTTGTCCCAGCCCAGCAGGCGCGGAACGATGGTGATGTTTTCCTCGATGGTCATGTTCGGGAACAGACCGATCTGCTGGATCACATAACCGATGTTGCGGCGCAGGGTCACGGCGTCGAGGTCGGTGGTGTCTTCGCCGTTGATCAGGATCTTGCCGGAGGTCGGCTTGATCAGGCGGTTGATCATTTTCAGCGTGGTGCTTTTGCCGCAGCCCGATGGCCCGAGGAACACACAGATCTCGCCTTCATTGACGGTCAGGCTTACCGAGTCCACGGCTTTCACATCTTTGCCGTTGCTTTGGAAGGTCTTGCTGAGGTTTTGAAGTTCGATCATTTGAGCAGTCCTTTTGGAGTCAGCGTGCGTTGCAGCCATTGCAGAAGCAGGTCGGCGAAGATGGCCAGGAGACTGACCAGCACGGCGCCGACGATCAGCATCGACATGTCGCTGCGGCTGATTGAAGCGAGAATAAGTACACCCAGGCCACCGGCGCCGATGGTGGCAGCGATGGTCATCACACCAATGTTCATGACCACGGCGGTGCGCACACCGGCGAGGATTACTGGCACGGCGATCGGCAGTTCGACCATGCGCAGGCGTTGGCCGAAGGTCATGCCGATGCCGCGGGCGGCTTCGCGAATGCCGGGGTCGACGCCGGTCAGGGCGAGGTAGGTGTTACGCATGATCGGCAGCAGCGAGTACAAAAACACTGCGGTGATCGCCGGCATCGGGCCTAGGCCCTGGCCGAATTTGGAGTAGAACGGCAGCAGCAAGCCGAACAGGGCAATCGACGGAACCGTCAGCAGCACCGTAGCGCTGGCTTGCAACGGGCCGGCGAGGGTCGGGAAGCGTGTCATCAGGATGCCCAGCGGCACGCCGACCAGAATCGCCAGGGTCACGGCAATGCCGACCAAGGTGATGTGCTGTCCGGTCAGTTGCAGGACCAACGGCCAGTCGAGATGGGAAAAGGCGTTCAGAAATTCCATGTCTTTTCCTCCTTAGTTGAGCGGATGTTGGCGCAGGAAATCTGCAGCAACGGATGAAGGACTTTCGTGATCGACATCGACCCGCGCATTGAGCTGACGCATGGTGGCGTCGTCGAACAGTTCGGCCAGCGGCTTGAGCTCTTCCGCGAGTTTCGGATGGGCGTCGAGGTAGACCTGACGCACCACCGGCGCAGCGGTGTAGTCCGGGAAGTAATGCTTGTCGTCTTCCAGCAGTTTCAGCTTGAAGGCGTTCAAACGACCGTCAGTGGTGTAGACCAGACCGGCGAACACCTGACCATTGCGCAGGGCGGTGTAGACCAAACCAGCATCCATCTGCCGGATGTTTTTGCGGGTCAGGTTCATGCCATAGAGGTCGACCATGCCGCCCAGACCGTCGGAGCGGTTGGCGAACTCGGTGTCCAGGGCGACGAGGTGATTGGTCTTCGCCTCAGCCTGCATCACCGTGTTCAGCTCGCTGATGGTGTTGATCTGCGGGTAAGCCTTGGCGGTGTTTTCTGGCAGGGCCAGGGCGTAGGTGTTGCTGAATTTCGACGGGGTAAGCCAGATCAGGCCTTTTTTCGCGTCGAGTTCTTTCACCTTGGCGTAGGACTGAGCGCTGTCGAGCTTGTCGGTGATGTGGTTGTAAGCCACCAGCGACACGCCGGTGTATTCCCACATCAGGTCCAGCTGACCACTTTCGTGGGCGCTGCGGGCCAGGTTACTGCCCAGACCGCCGGTTACTTGAGTGTCGTAACCCTTGGTGCGCAGGTACTGGGAGGTGATTTCCGCCAGCAGGGTTTGTTCAGTGAACACCCGGGCGCCGATGCGGATCACCGGTTTTTCAGCGGCTTGGGCAAATCCTGCGAACAGCAGGGCGCAGCCTAGTAAAAAGCTAAATGTCTTCATAAAGATTCCTTTGCCGAGGCTTAAGACGGGCGCAAGCCGCGTTCGAGCCAGAGGCGGCTGGCAAGTGTCACCAGGCCGTCGAGCAGCAAGGCCAGCAGGGCGGTGCAGGCCGCGCCGAGCAGCAGTTGCGGCTGATTGTTCAGGGCGATGCCAGGGAAAATCAGGCTGCCCAGACTGTTGGCGCCAATCAGGAACGCCAGCGGTGCGGTACCGACGTTGATCGCCAGCGCCACGCGCACGCCACCGATGATGATCGGCACGGCGTTCGGCAGTTCGACCCGCCACAACACCTGAGTCGGTGTCATGCCGATGCCGACGGCCGCTTCCTTGAGCGAACCCTGGACGTTTTTCAGGCCTTCATAGGTGTTGCGCACGATCGGCAACAGCGAGGCGAGGAACAGGGCGAAAATCGCAGGGCCGCTGCCGATGCCGAGGATACCCAGGGCGATGGCCAGTACGGCAAGAGGCGGCACGGTGTTGCCGATGTTGAAGATCTGCATGAAGCGTTCAGCGCGGCCCACCATGTTCGGGCGGCTGAGAAAGATACCGGCGGGTATGCCCACAACAAGGGCGGCCAGCATGGAAGCGAGGACAAGAATCAAATGGGCTTGCAGGTAAAACAACAAATCGTCGCGGTAATGTTCGATCGTGTTGATGCCAATCCAGTGGACCAGCAGGGCCAGGAGGGCGACGACAACCGCACCTCCTATCAGCCCCTTGCCATAGCGAATAGCCACAGGCGGACTCCTTTTTTCTTTGTCGGCGAACGCAGTCCCGAGTGGCAAGGCCATTCCTGGCTGCCGGGATGATCAACGTTCGCGAGAAGCAGCTCTTCATGCTGATAAAACCGCATGAGATCGAGCCATAAGCGCAGCCTCGTCAGGCCAACTTGCTGATTTTTCAGCCCCTGGTACGAGTGCCGTAACAGGGGAGTGGACGTCTGCACCTTTTAAAAGGTTCCATATTTAGCAGCAATTAGCCACCCATGATCTCCCTTCTGGCCCATCCTTCGCCATTGGCGACAGGGCGAACGGTGGTCCGTAGAGGTCGGTTTGCGCTATACTCGCCGCCCTTTTTTGAATCACCTGCCAGGCGATTTCCCATGACCAAACAGGCCGCCGAAGTCGCGAAACGCCGCACTTTCGCCATTATTTCCCACCCCGATGCCGGTAAAACCACCATCACCGAGAAGCTCTTGCTGATGGGCAAGGCGATTGCGATTGCTGGCACGGTGAAATCTCGCAAATCTGACCGCCATGCCACCTCCGACTGGATGGAAATGGAAAAACAACGGGGTATTTCCATTACCACGTCGGTCATGCAGTTCCCGTATCGCGACCACATGATCAACCTGCTCGACACCCCGGGCCACGAAGACTTCTCCGAAGACACCTACCGCACCCTGACGGCAGTGGACTCGGCCTTGATGGTCCTCGATGGCGGTAAGGGTGTTGAGCCTCGGACCATCGCGCTGATGGACGTCTGCCGTCTGCGTGACACGCCGATTGTCAGCTTCATCAACAAACTCGACCGTGACATCCGCGACCCGATCGAACTGCTCGACGAAATCGAAGCGGTCCTGAAGATCAAAGCGGCGCCGATCACCTGGCCGATCGGCTGCTACCGCGACTTCAAGGGCGTCTATCACCTCGCCGACGACTACATCATCGTCTACACCGCGGGCCACGGCCACGAGCGCACCGATGTGAAAATCATCGAGAAGCTCGACTCCGATGAAGCCCGCGCGCACCTCGGTGACGAATACGATCGCTTCGTCGATCAGCTGGAACTGGTACAGGGCGCCTGTCACGAATTCAATCAACAGGAATTCCTCGACGGCCAGCTGACCCCGGTGTTTTTCGGGACTGCATTGGGCAACTTCGGTGTCGATCACGTGCTCGACGCCGTGGTCAACTGGGCGCCGAAACCGCTGGCCCGTGTCGCCAACGAGCGCACCGTGGAACCGGTTGAAGAGAAATTCGCCGGCTTCGTGTTCAAGATCCAGGCGAACATGGACCCCAAACACCGCGACCGTATCGCCTTTATGCGTATCTGCTCCGGCAAGTACGAAAAAGGCATGAAGATGCGCCACGTGCGCACCGGCAAAGACGTACGGATCGGCGATGCGCTGACCTTCTTCTCCTCCGAGCGTGAGCAACTGGAAGAAGCCTTCGCCGGCGACATCATCGGTTTGCACAACCACGGCACGATCCAGATCGGCGACACCTTCACCGAAGGCGAAGTCCTGGGCTTCACCGGTATCCCGCACTTCGCCCCGGAACTGTTCCGTCGCGTGCGCCTGCGTGACCCGCTGAAATCCAAGCAACTGCGTCAGGGCCTGCAGCAACTGGCGGAAGAGGGCGCCACTCAGGTGTTCTTCCCGACGCGCAGCAACGACATCATCCTCGGCGCCGTCGGTGTGCTGCAGTTCGATGTGGTCGCCAGCCGTTTGAAAGAGGAATACAAGGTCGAGTGCTCCTACGAGCCGATTACCGTGTATTCCGCGCGCTGGATCGATTGCAGCGATAAGAAAAAGCTCGAAGAGTTCAGCGTCAAGGCTGTGGAAAACCTCGCCATCGACGGCGGCGGTCACCTGACCTACCTGGCCCCGACGCGGGTCAACCTGGCGCTGATGGAAGAGCGCTGGCCGGACGTGAAATTCCGTGCGACGCGTGAGCATCACTAAGCGCTGATGGCGATATCCAAAACCCCGTTGCGAAAGCTGCGGGGTTTTTTATTGCCCCCGATTTCATCCAGTTAAGCGAATCCCTGTGGGAGCGGGCTTGCTCGCGAAAGCGATAGGCCAATCAACATGGATGTTGAAGCTGATGGCCTCTTCGCGAGCAAGCCCGCTCCCACAGGGATTGTGCTGGCCTCACCGCAGTGGGAGAAATGTGCCCTGGTGGAACACCATCTGCCATTGCTCGCCCTGCTTGCGCCAGATCGAACTGCGCAAGCTGTTGGCGGGGGAGCGCTGGTCGATGGCGACGGTGTGACATTGATAAGTCACCAGGGCCGCATTTTCTGAGAGCTGTTTGGCTGTGAAGTCACTGATGGTGCGCAGAGAGAAAGGCTGAAAAGGCAACTGTTCGACCAGCTCGACCTTGTTCCAGACGCCACCGCTGGCGCCGAACTCGACAAAGTCGTCGGCGATAAGGCAGGAGATTTCTTCTGCGTCGCGCCGGGTTGCCCGTGACAGTAAGCGTTGTTCCAGATGCAGCAGTTTTTGAGACAGATCCATGGCAGTGGCCTTTGTCTGAGTTATTCGGCATTACCTTAACGCAGCACACAATATGAGCTCGAACCCCAGATTAATCTGGCACTGATGACGGATGTTGGCTGGGCGTGAAATTCCTTGCGGTGCGTAAACATCACTCAGCGAAGAGATGTCACCCGAAACTCACGGAGGGCCTGTTTTTATCTCTGGTCCGGCCCGAGGTGATGCGTGTGGGAAGTTTCTGTAAGCGTTTTTTCTGAGGTTTGTAGCTTGGGTCTGCTTTTCAGCTATCAAGGTTTTGACCAGAGACAAGGGAGTTCTTGACGTCTAGCGTTCGAAAGACATTCGCAAGTAGCGAATATCCACGAACAGGAGCGCTGGACAAATGGATGTGATGAAAAACGGTACAGATGCACTGGCAACCCGGAGACCTGAGGATCCCATTTCGGTTATCGAGCGCTACTACGATCTGATCGTCGCCAGTGCTCCCGGCTTCGAAGTCAGCAGCAGCGACGATGCTTTCGAACCCTCAATGAGGTTGCCTGAACTGGATCCTCGTATGCAGGCCTTCCTGTCGGTCGCCACCGCGCAGTTTTTTGAAATGGGCCGCTACCGGGATGTGCCGTTGCGTTTGTTCGACCTGAGGCAGAACCCAAATACTCAAACAACAAAGACCTTTGCCTCGACACTAATCGTTGCACGTGCCATCCGGCATATTCAGGAAACCGGTGAAAGCATCCTGTTGTTTTCGCCATCCTCCGGTAACAAGGCGATTGCACTGCGTGATGCAGTTCTGCGTGCATTGAAGACCAAGTTGGCACATCCCGAGCAATTGCGGATTGTCACGCTGACGCCTGCCCAGACGACCGGGAAATTGCGTAGAACCGAACTTTATGACGACCCTCGGTTGCGTGCACTCAACCCTGTATTTGTGCTTGATACCGAGTCGCCGGAAGCGGTGAAGGTTGTCGGACAGCAGTTCAAGGCTCTTTTCAATCGCCGTCCATTAGGTGATTCGAAGTTGTGGCATTCCCTGCGGCTTGAGAATTACCGGTTTTCTGACCAGGTCCGGGCGTTTTTTGACTTTGAATATGGCGACGCCTGGGACACCGATCGCAGGACCGTACATGTGCATGCGGTGTCTAGCGCATACGGTCTTTTGGGATATTGCTCAGGTGTGGAGGTATTGAAACGTCAAAGGACCCCAATTTCCATACCTTCGTTTTTACTGGTTCAACATCTAGCTACCAGCGATATGGTGCTGCACTTACTTGACGGCAACTTCGAGGGTGCTTCTGCACCCAGCTATACCCAAGCTCCAAACGGGTTGTGGGTGCAGACAGTGTCTGCGCATTTTCCTGCTGCGACCTGGAGTCTCGATGAGGTTCTAGAGCCCACTTTTTATACTCACTTGCCGCCTACTGCAGAAGAAATGACTGGGCACGTCAGGGCCAATGGCGGCTCAGGAATAATCGTTTCGCTTTATGAGTGCATGCAGCGTTACAGCGAATGCGTTCAGTTGCTCGCCGATACGCCAGTCAGATTGCCAGCCGATCCACGGGACCTGAAAGAGTGGTCATTGGTTATGGCGATGACAGGTTGCATGAATGCGATTGATCGACAGTTACTAGAGGGTATGGAAGGTTGCACCATTCATGCTTCGGGCTCCTACTGTCGGGAGGACTACGAAGCGATTCCAGCCGAGGGATTGTCATTCATCAGCAGCGCTGAAGAGATGATGGAGATCCTCAGCAGGTGCTCTAAGTCATGAGTGCGAGACCTTCCATGCCTGGCGAAGCGCTCTGCCACTTCCGTGTTTACAGGGGACATTCCAGAGCTGGAAGACCTGCAAGTCTTGTTTATGTCGGAGTAGCAGAAGGGCTGCTCTACATCGCTCCTTTCGTGGATCAATGTTTTTTCGAGTTTTCCTCTGTAGAGCGGGAAGGGACTCTGGAGTGGAATCAACTTGAGATATTCATAAAGAGGAACCGAACCACTATGTGCGTGTTGATGGCTCCCGAAGAGGTTGTTCATCTATGCCAGCAGCAGGGCGATATTGTGGGCGTAAGCCGGATTCACCAGAAAGTCGACGTTTCTGCTGGTTGGGAGCATGTTCTGAGTCAGATCTCCCATCGAGAAAGCAAACGTCGTATTCAGGCTGTCAGGCAAGGGTTTGATTTTGACGTATCGCTTGAAGATGAAGATTTTTTCGCCTTCTACCGCTCCATGCATGTCCCGACAATGAGTGCTCGCTACGGTTCATTTGCTCGGAGTGTGCCGGAGGATGCGGCTTATCTGGATTTGTTCAAACGAGGAGTATTGTTTCGGGTTCATTTGAATGATGAGTGGGTCGCGGGCAGTGTTTCCCAGATTGATAAATCGGTTCGTACCTTGAATGCACGGTTGATCGGGGTAAAGGGTGGTGCCGCGGTTTGCCGGGAAAATGGAGCGCAGAACTTTGTTTATCACGCGATTCTGGAATGGGCATCCAATCAACCCTTCATTGATTCTGTCGACTTTCAGGGCTGTGAGCCATTTTTGAGTAAGGGAACATTCCAATACAAAAAACGCTTTGGGGCTCAGGCCTTTGTTCCGGATAACGCGTTTGGCCACTGGCGGATATTGATTCGAACGCCAACGCTTTGTGCTTCAACCCGACAATTCCTGATCAACAACCCCCTGATTGGTCTGGATGCTGAGGGTCGGCTCCAAGCGCAGTATTTTTACGATGCAAATCATAAGATTCGCTCGGACATTTCTTTCGTTTCAAAAGGCATTCACAGCCATGTGAGTCTTAATCTGGACCAATGGCATGATTAGTCGGTTCACCCACATGACTCGGCTGGTTGGATACTTCTGTTCAATGGCCTGGGTCCTTGCCACGTTGATCTTTATCAATCGCTTGAGTGCCATGGTCAAACTGTTCATGGCGCTGTACCTGCGTCAGGAACTGGGGTTTTCGATTGAGACGGTTGGCTGGTTGTTATCCGGTTACGGGGCCGGCTTGCTGATAGGGTCAATGGTCGGCGGACTGCTCAGTGATCATTTCTCCACGGCGCGGCTTACGGCCGCGTTGTTTTTTGTTTCTGCATGGATACTGGTCTTGTTGGGGCTGGTCACTGATGTGACTTTGCTGGGCGGGTTGCTGCTGCTCAGTGGTGCTCTCGACGGTGCGATTCGTACGCTTCATCAGCGTTTGCTTATGGAGCATTGCGAAGTTAAGCAACGCGTTCGCGCGCAGTCGTTGAGCCGCGTCGCGAGCAACCTGGGGATGGCGGTAGCCGGGGTGGCGGGTGGTGTCCTGGCGCAGACTGATTTTCGCTGGGTGTTTTTTGTCAGTGCGGCGATGACGGTGCTGGCCTTGGTCTGGTTTGTACGGTCGACATTTCATCGCGAAGCTTTTTTGATGGAGGAGGACACGGATACAGCTTCGGGATTATGCACACCGTATCGGGACAAGCCTTTCCTTTGGTTGTTGGCGGCTTCCGTGCTACTGGGCCTGGCCTTTGAACCGGTCTACAGCATGCTGGGTAACTATCTACTTGATTACTATCGGTTGGGTACTGAGTTCATCGGGTGGCAATTCGCACTCAATGCGATGCTCGTGGTGACGCTGCAAATTCCGTTTTCTCACTGGGGGGAGCGATGGGGGGCTCGACGGCAACTGCTGGCTGGCAGTCTTTTGTTGGCTTGCGGACTTGGAATGCTGCCTCTGGGGACCGGAGTGTTGTTTGTCTGCCTGTCGACGGTGATTTGGACGCTTGGCGAAATTCTTTTCATGCCGACCCTCAATGTCCTGGTCATGCAGCGTGCACAGGCGGGAAAGAGCGGGCAGTACTTTGGTCTTTTTGCCATGTGCTGGAGCACGAGCGTGCTGCTTTCGCCGACGCTTGGAGGCCAGCTCTATGGTTATTTTGGCGGGCATAGTGTCTGGATCGCTAGCGCGGCTCTGGCGTTGCTGGCCATACCGCTGATTTATCAGGCGACTCGTTTTATCGGGGCCTCGAAGGGTTCTTCCCTCCGCGCGCGGCGAGCCTGCTTCACTTAGCTGATCTGGTTAAAGGCATTGTTCACAACCCATCTCCCCGCCAAGGAGCATTCCGTCCATTCGTTAGCGTCCTATCTGGAGAACCGAATCAATCGGAACTGGATTTTATTCAGCGCCAGATTGTCGAGTAAGGTTTTTCTGTAGGTCTTTTTTCCTGATTTCGTAGCTTGTCTCTGTTTTTCTGTTCTCGGTACTTTTACCCGCGACAACCAAATCGCTGACGTCTAACGTACAGGGCACACTTCACAAGCAGCACTTTCCACGAGCAGGAGCACAAGGGATCAATGGAATGACCGGTAGGCTCACTCACCTGCTGCGGCTGGACGGCTATTTCTGCGTAATGGCCTGGGTGCTGGCGGCGTTGTTGTTCATCAATCGCTTGAGCACCATGGTCAAGCTGTTCATGGCGTTGTACTTGCGCCAGGAACTGGGGCTTGCGATTGAAACCGTTGGCTGGTTGTTATCCGGATACGGGGCTGGTTTGCTGATCGGGTCAATGGTCGGCGGACTGCTCAGTGATCATTTCTCCACGGCGCGGCTCACTGCCGCGTTGTTTTTTGTCTCGGCATGGGTATTGGTCTTGTTGGGGCTGGTGACTGACGTGCCTTTGCTGGCTGGGTTGCTGCTGTTCAGCGGTGTACTCGATGGTGCGATTCGCACCCTTCATCAGCGGTTGATCATGGAGTATTGCCAGGTTGCGCAGCGTGCTCGTGCGCAGTCTTTGAGTCGTGTTGCCAGAAACCTGGGTATGGCGGTCGCCGGGGTGGTGGGT